>JAFGDW010000268.1 GCA_016931935.1 Candidatus Zhuqueibacterota bacterium
ACATTTTTTGGCAGAAAATGTTAAAACATATTTTAGACAGGATTTCACGGATTCACAGGATTTGTATAATCTCTTCCTCTAAGAAATTCTGTTCATCCTGTTATCCTGTCTAATTTTTTTAATTCTGGTTTATCCAGGTTATGAAACATTAATGTACGGAGAACGGAGAAAGGACAACGGATAATGGAAAAACGTTTTCCGTTTTCAATTCTCCTTACAACCAATCGTCATTCTGATGATTTAATATAAGTTGAAAATTAATTAACTATAAACTAATAAACTAAAAGGAGAGAACATGAAACAGGTCGGATTGCTGTTGCTATTCGTCTGTCTATCTGCAGGGATTGTGCTGGCACAAGAACTGCCTGCCGGGGAAGCCGCCCTCGGTACCAGGAAGTATGAACAATATGAAAAACCCGAAGTCTGCAAAAGTTGTCATGTGGACATTTACCAGCAATGGACACAGGCAATGATGAGCCAGGCTTACACCCACCATTGGGATGAAATTGAGTACTTTGATCTGGCTGTGGCGCACGGCAAGGTCGATCCCAAATTCAAGCCGGTTTCCGACGGATGTAACGGTTGTCACACTCCCATGGCCTTTCTCGCAGGCGACGTCCCGCCACCACGGCCTGAAGCGAACTCCCGCGCCAATGAAAGTGTGAGTTGCGATGTTTGTCATACCATCAAAGGTATGGCGGGTGATACCCCGCATAATTTCAGTTATATTTCAAATCCCGGCCGCTTAAAGTATGGACCCAAACCCGGACTTGAATCGCCACACCACGAAACAGAAGAAAGCGACTTTCTGAAACAGGCGCAATTCTGCGGGAATTGCCACAATGAAAAAGATCCATGGGGCATGTGGGTCAAGGGAACACAACTGGAATGGCTGGAAGGGCCGTATTCCAAAGAAGGAGTGCCGTGTCACCGTTGTCATATGCCAAAAGCACGCGGCAAAAATGCTACAATGTCGCAGGAAGATGATGTTGCCCAGCATCTGTTCCATGGTGCGCACGATCCCGGCAAACTGGCGGGCGCTGTGGAATTAAGAATGCATCCCGAAGTTCGTGAAGTCGCATACGATGAAGCAGTCGTCGTGAAAGTACAATTATTTAATGCAAAAGCCGGTCACAAAATTCCCACCGGTTCAGTGGAAGACCGCATTGTCTGGCTGCATGTAACCGCCACCGATGCAGAAGGCAAGGAATATCATTTACCGGTCGATCCCAAAGGCTTCGAGGGCGAAGAGTATACCATCGCTGATGATGTTCTGGCTTATCAGGATTTAGGCATTCCGCTTGGTAAATCCGATTTCCCGGGCGTGCAACGCGATGGCGTGCCGGTTGGTGATCGTATTTTCCGCAAACCATATTTCGATGAACAAGGGCGAATGACAATTATGCAATGGAACACCGCTTCGTTCGGTCCCGATTACCGAATCGGACCACGTGAAACGAAAATTGAAACATTCACCTGGCAATTACCCGATGATATTGCACTGGGCAAAATTACATTCAAAGCGGTGCTCAATTACCAAAAACTTGTTAAACCAGTCGCTGAATTGTTAAACGTGCCGGAAGACGAAAGCGAAATCAACATTATCAACACTGCCACGACCTGGGTGGAAGTATACGAATAACGCGCGAAATGTGAAATGTGAAACGAAAGACCAAAAATAATATTCGTTAGGCATTTCTTCACTTTCCAAAATTTTCATTTGCTAAAAAAGGAGAACAAAATATGAAACGAATGACAGTAGCTGCACTGCTCATTCTAGTTTTACTCTCGTTATGCCTTGTCTCGGAATCATCGGCGATTCCCGCATTTGCCCGTCGTTATAAAATTTCTTGCAACACTTGCCATTCCCCGTTTCCTCGGCTCAAACCATACGGCGATGAGTTTGCCGGCAATGGTTTCATTATTAAAGAAGATGAAAAAGAACGCGACTACATTTCTGCCGGTGACGAGATGCTCTGGTTGAATAAAGATTTTCCGATTGCAGTTCGCTTTGATGCATATGCGGTGTACGACCAGAATGACGACCAGCAAGTCAAAAAAGACATTGAGTCAATCTATGGTTTAAAGCTGTTATCTGGCGGCACTGTTTATAAGAATGTTGGATATTACTTCTACTTCTTCATGAACGAACGCGGCGAAATTGCCGGTGTTGAAGATGCGTACTTGCATTTCGATAACCTGTTCGGAACTCCGCTGGATTTGTTGGTGGGTCAGTTTCAAACCTGCGATCCACTGATGAAACGTGAATTACGCCTGACATTTGAAGATTATGCAATCTACGGTGCTCGCTTTGGTAATTCTGTGACAAATCTGACTTATGACCGTGGCGTTATTCTGACATATGGTATTGAAAAGACGGGCACGGATTTACTAGCAACAATTGTTAATGGCAATGGAATTGGCGAATCCGGCGACGACGAAAAATTTGACTCGGATGATTACAAAAATTATGGTCTGCGGGTCAAACAGGGTATTGGCGAAATGTTGAGTATCGGTGCGTTCTATTATCGCGGCAAAGAGCGGCAGAGTGATATCGATAATAAAATTACCTATATCGGGCCGGACGTAAATATTACAGCCGGACCATTTCAGTTCACCGGCCAATATCTGGAACGAAAAGATAGCAACGCTTTATTTGCTCCGGGAACCGCAGAACTTAAATCCAAAGGTATGGTGGCTGAATTGGTATTTTCTCCGCAACTTGATCGTTCGCGCTATTACATAACCGGTTTGTACAACAAAATCGATTCGGACGATTATAAATACGAGACGGCCACTATCAGCGGCACGTATCAACTTGCACGGAATTTACGAATAATGGCAGAATATACGCGTGATTTACAACATGATTTTAACCGCGTCACCATGGGGCTGGTCAGCGGATTTTAATCCACATTAAATAAAAAGATAAGAACAGCTAGGCATCATGGGACATCATCAAAAAACAATTATTTGAAAATTAAATTCAAAGATCGACTTAAATATTATTTTAGCTAATCAATGTCCGCTTAATGTCGATTACTTTTTGTATGTAAAAGTCTTATTAATATCAACAAAATGTTAATGTTTAACGGCATTTTTTTATTGACTAATTCAAATAATTTTGTTTATTGTAATAATAATTATTATAAGGAGGGTTCCATGAAACGTAATGTCGGAATTATCGACAAAGCCATTCGGATTGTTGTCGGTCTCGCGCTAATCATACTTGCTCTGATTGACAAGCAATGGTGGTGGGGTGCGATCGGACTGGTTCTCATGATTACTGGATTTATAAATCGTTGCTTATTATATTTACCATTTAAAATTTCAACGTATAAAGCTAAAGAAAAGGAATCATAGCAAATCATTGATATCCAGGAACACAATACAGATGCATGAATCCTTAAATTATCATCGGATTCATGCATCTGTTGTCATTCAGTGAATAACAAATTTAATAAGGAGTCCGGCCTAATGAAATATATTGCTGCTTTTTTATTGATTCTTCTTTTTCCCGTCTTCACTATAACTCAGTGCTCAAAATCCAAACAGGAACAAACTGCTGATAAAAAAGTAGAACAATCCCTCGAACAGCAAGTTGGACTGCTGTTCAAAGAACATTGTGCTACAGCCAATTGTCACCGTGGTGAACGTCCCAAGAAAAAGTTGGACCTTGAACCGAATAAGTTTGTAGCGTCCACAGTTGATGTTGCAAGTCTCGAGCTGCCGGATTTAAAGCTTATCGATACGCTGGAACCGGAAAATAGCTATTTATTGAAAAAAGTACGAGGCGATGAGGACATTGTCGATGACCGAATGCCAGAGGATGCTCCGTCATTAACGCCGGAACAAATTCAACTTATTCTGGATTGGGCGCTGGAATTACAAGCGTCAGAACAAGCAGCGGATTCAACTAGTTCAATGTGATTCAATTAACTTTGCTTAATAAGGATTTTAGCATATGGTGACCGATAAAGAAATGCGATCACACATATTAAGTTTGGTTTTGCTGTCGCTGGGGGGATTGTTATTGCACGTGCGAGCACATCCACCATCATCAAATCCGGCAAATTATGCGCCGGCTATTTTTGGAATCGTGAATGTATTGGTGGTGCCGTTTTTGTTGATGAGTAAACGGATGTGGCTCATTGGTTACTTGATAAACGGTTTTGGTGCAACTTTCGGTATCGTATTAATGGGAGCGTCTTCATTGACTGCATTACCATTTCCATTAACGGTTTCCAGTTTGTTTTTGAGAACACTATTACCTGATATTTTTTTATTAATACCCAAATTATTTATAGCGCAACGAATTTTGTATTATTACAAAGCATCAGGTACCGGGCGGTTGTTTACGGCCTGGTGGTGGACAAGGCATATTGGTTACGTTATGATTATCTATACCATCGGACATTTTGTTTGGAGGTAAATCATGCTGAAACATCTTATCCGTGGCAGATTGGGTTGGTGGATAATTCATGTTATCGCGATTACATTCGTCCTATGGCTGGGACATGTCGTTTCATTATAAACTCGTTTATTCGTTTATATTTTTAATTTGCAAAATCATCATCTGAAAAAATGAGGAGCAGAGTTATGAAAGTCAAGGATATTTTGGCTGAAAAAGGCACCGATGTCGCAACTATTACTGGTGATACAACGGTGTGGCAGGCAATGAACAAATTTGCAGCACAAAAAGTAGGTTCCCTACTCGTGCTTGGGGGGACAGGCAACATTATCGGAATTATTGCCGCGCGGGATGTACTGATGAGTGTGTTGAAACATCGTGATAAACTTGATACCATGCCAGTCAGCGAAATTATGACGAAGGATATAATTGTTGCTTCCCCGGATGATGATCTGGATTACGTTGAAGCAATCATGACTGAAAATCGTATCCGACACGTCCCGATCATTGAAAATAAGGCATTGGCTGGTATTGTATCGATTGGTGATCTAGTTAAAGCACAACTAAAACAAACCAGTGTTGAAAATCGGTATTTACGGGATTTTATTGAAGGTAAATATCCGGCTTAAAGCGATATCACACGAAGAATATCGACTGAAAGAGATGATTGGTGAATGCGTACCAGAAGTCTCTACAATTGGACTATATTCTATTCAGGTGCAATTCGTATAAAGGAAATTTAAATAAAAATTCTTAAACAAAACGTTTCTAACATTAAAATGAAGGAGATATTCAAATGAAAAAGTATGTATGTGTCGCATGTGGTTATGTGTATGATCCGGCAGAAGGTGATCCTGACAATGGAATCGATCCGGGAACATCATTTGATGATCTTCCCGACGATTGGGTGTGCCCGGTATGTGGTGTTGGTAAAGACCAGTTTGAAGAAGAATAATCGAAAATATGGTCGTCGCTTAGCAATCAGGTGATCGTGACATATTATGTGATGGTTATTCAAAAGAATCGTCAACGCTCACCCGATGATTTTATTTGATTATAAGTATGATAATATTGCGTGGTAATACGATGCTATTACCACGCGTTTTTCTGACGAAATCGGAGTGTATTATGGTTACAAATAATATGACTATTATCATCGGAGGTGATGCAGGGCAAGGGGTTGAATCATCTGGCGCGGGATTTTGCAAGGCACTTGCACGAGGCGGATTGCATGTCTACAGTGTTCAGGATAATCGATCGCGAATTCGTGGCGGTCACAATTTTTATACTATTCGTGCACAAGCAGATCCAATCCGCAGTTGGACGGAACCAGTCCATTTGTTGGTAGCATTAACGAAGGAATCTGTTGAAATTCATGCTTCAAAATTAGTCAAAGGCGGCGCAGTTATTTGTGACAGCTCATTGAAAGTCGAGGCAGAGCCGCTTGAACAAGCAGGTATCAAACTCATTAATGTCCCTCTGGCCCAGTTGGCGAAGGATAGCGGTGGCAGTAAAGTTATGTCGAACACTGCCGCGCTTGGTGCGCTGGCTGGTCTCACTCAATTCCCCATGAAATATATCCAATCCGTTATTCATGACAATTTCAAGAAAAAAGGCGAGAAAATAATTGATATTAATTATAAAGTGGCACAGGCCGCATATGATTATGTCGTTGAACACTATGGACGATCATTCGAATGGAATTTGCAGGCGGTTGATGTTGAACCACGTATGGTTATTAACGGGAATCACGCAATTGCATTGGGAGCGTTGGTTGGTGGCTGTAATTATACATCAGCATATCCGATGACACCGGGTACATCTGTCTTTGAATGGCTTACCACGCATGCCGATGAATACGGCATTGTGTCAAAGCAAATGGAAGATGAAATCAGTGCAATCTGTGCCGGTATTGGCGCTGCCCATGTCGGCGCCCGGGTGATTGTACCAACATCGGGGGGCGGCTTTTCGTTAATGGTGGAAGCGCTCGGTTTTGCTGGCATGATCGAAGCACCCATCGTTATCGTCAATGCTCAACGTCCAGGTCCATCAACCGGATTTGCAACACGGACAGAACAGTCAGATTTATTGTTTATTATATATGCATCGCAGGGGGAATTTCCGCGAATTGTACTTGCGCCCGGAACGACTAAGCAATGCTTTGAAGCTGGAGCTCGTGCCATGAATTTGTCGGAAAAATACCAGACACCTGTCATTATTTTGACTGATGCCTACCTGGCGAATTCGTTCCGTACGGTTAACAAGTCGGATATCGATTTCAGTTCGATCACGATCGATCGGGGAGAATTTTTAACCGATGCAGATTTGGATAAACTGACTGAAAAATATAAACGTTATCTGATTACTGAATCCGGTATTTCACCGCGTGCTATTCCTGGTCATCCCAAGGCGATTTTTCGGACGACCAGTGACGAGCATAATGAAATTGGTGAAATTGTCGAAGAAGCCGATATTCGCAATCGGATGCACACAAAGCGCATGAAGAAGCTTGAATTGGCGCGTCAGGAAATGCGAGCACCCGATTTATACGGGCCTGCACAAGCGGATGTGACACTTGTCTGTTGGGGGTCAACAATATCTGAAGCCCACGAGGCAATTCATATGCTAAATAGTGAAAAAAAGGATGCAGCAAATCTCCTGCACTTTGTTGATATATGGCCGTTTCCGGTAGAAAAGGCAACACCGTTTTTGGAGAACGCGAAAAAACGTGTTGCTGTTGAAGGTAATTACACTGCCCAACTCGCGCAGTTAATTCGTGCTGAAACAGGAATTAATATGGATGCCACTATTCTGAAATTTGATGGCCGGCCGTTTTCTCCCGAATACATTATCAACAAGCTGAAGGAGGTGCTCTAATGCCTACTGTACAAGATTACACAAGTGTTCATCGCCCGACCTGGTGTCCGGGTTGTGGTAATTATGGTATCTGGAATTCGTTGAAAGCGGCGCTCGTCAATCAAAATTACGAACTACACGATGTGCTGATTGTGTCGGGAATCGGCTGCGGAAGCAAGCTGCCCGATTATACTGAAGCGAACGGATTAATGACGCTGCATGGACGGCCGCTGGCGGTTGCCACCGGGTGTCATCTGGCAAATCACGATTTGAAAGTCGTGATTACTCATGGTGATGGCGATGGCTATAGTATGGGAGGCAATCACTTCCTGCATACGATTCGCCGGAATCTGGATATTGTGGATATTTATCAGGACAATAAAGTATATGGCCTGACAAAAGGGCAATATTCACCAACCAGCGATAAAGGCTACAAATCGAAAACCAGTCTCGGCGGTTCGATTGAAGAAGCTGTATTTCCACTGGCAGTGGCGCTGGCAGCCGGGGCTACATTTGTTTCCCGCAGTTTCGCCGGCGATACAGACCAATTGACATGGTTAATTGAACAAGCCCTGCAACACAAAGGCTACGCGATGATTGATGTTTTTCAGCCATGTGTCAGCTTCAATAAGATAAATACGTACCAGTGGTACCAGGAACGCGTGTATAAATTACAGGATGATCCGAATTACGATACATCCAATCTTGATCTCGCATTCCAAAAAGCCCGTGAATGGGGCGATCGGATTCCCACCGGTATTTTTTATCAGGTACAACGGCCAACCTATGCGGAACAAGTGCCAACGCTTGGTAAAGGTGCGCTGGTGAAGCAGGGTTTGCGCAACAGCGTGCCGGAATCGATTAAAAATGAGTTTGTGTAGGATTTTTTTGATCCTTAGAAAAAGGGCTGATTGTCATCACACTGATTAACTCAGGACATTTAATTGAAAAATAATACGCGAAGAATTCGTTAAATTGACTGTTGGTTTTCAGATATTAATTGATTATATTAGAATTAAATAGTAGGGGACGTCTCCTGCTAATTACAGTGTTATAATCAAGATTGAATTCAATTATTTGCAGGATTGAATTTTTTTTAAATCGTTGCTTTAGTTCAGTGGTTTACATTAGAAAATTCGTTGAATAAGTTCAATGAGATGAATAATTATATGTATACAATTGCGTTCGATAATAAAGATATCGTAATTAGATCAGATGAACAATCAGTCGATAAAAAAGTTCTTACAAACTTTCTGGGATTAATCGAGTTGGAACAAATTCGAAAAAGAAGCAAATTAACCGACGAGCAGATCGAAGTCTTATCAAAAGAAATAAATCAACGAGCGTGGGATAAAATGAAAAACAATGCTTTGATGACTATTTGAAAAAGCTTATTAAGGCAGAGAAGCCAGTAATTGTTGATACAAACATTCTATTTTCATCACTTCTACACCATGAGACTTCGTTTTTTGAACTACTGTTAGGTGGAGATTATGCGTTTTATATTTGCGAAATGAATATTGTCGAATTATCCAAGCGTAATGATAAAATAATTGAATTAAGCGAATTATCAGATGAAATCACTAAATTTTTCTATCAATTATTGAAACGAATTAATATTTTTAAAGAAGATCTAATAAATGAATCGAATTGGAATAAAGCCATTCAGTTATGCAAAGCTATTGATGAATCGGACACTCCTTTTGTTGCATTGACTTTGGAACTAGAAGGATTGCTACTTTCGGGTGATAGAAAATTAAAAGTTGGATTAATGAAAAAAGGCTTCGATCTATTTTTCGAATATTCCAACAAAGGATAAGACGCATAACGAGTTCATACTTTACAAAAAGGAACAAAGTAAAATGCTAAAGCCAGGAGATAAAGCGCCGGATTTCTCATTGAAATCCGATCAGGATAAAGAAGTATCATTGGCTGATTACAAGGGTAAATCGGATGTTGTTTTATATTTTTACCCCAAAGATAACACGAGTGGCTGTACAACGGAAGCGTGTTCGTTCCGTGATAATATTCAGCCCATAGAAGCAAAAAATGCAGTTGTTTTGGGTGTAAGTCCCGATAGCATTAAATCACATCAAAATTTTATTAACAAACAGAGCCTTAATTTTACTCTGCTGAGCGACCCGGATCATGCCGTGGCAGAAGCGTATGGCGCCTGGGGCGAAAAGAAAATGTACGGCAAAAGTTATATGGGAATATTGCGATCGACATTTATTATTGGAAAAGATGGAATTATAAAACATGTATTTGATAAAGTGAAAGTTGCGACCCATGCGGACGACGTGTTGGCCGAATTATAAGTGATGAATCGAAGGAGATTCTCCCATGTACGAAAATGAAGTGACAAATCGAATCCCGGTGTTACTCGCGTTGAGTACCTGTCCCCGATGTACGCGTATGAAAAAATTTCTCGAAGAAAACAAGGTAAGAGCTGTAATGGTGGATGTGGACTTGATGTCGTTTGGCGAAAAAAAGGCTGTATATAAATTCTTGCAACCATATAATCCACGATTGTCTTTTCCGACGATGATCGTCGGAAAAGACGCAGTTATTGGTGAAGATTATGAAGGTGCAAGGGAGGTGCTTGGATTATGACCGATGTTGAAAAGTATCATGAAAGTTTAAAAAAATATGCCCCCAAGCAGGGCTTAATTTTAAATAAAGATTGGAACATTGTCAAACCATTACTTGAAGGTTTATTGGCAAATGGCGCGCGATACGGATACAGAAGTTGCCCGTGCCGGCCCGCGCATGGCGAATTGAAAAAAGATAAAGATATTATTTGTCCTTGTATATACGCCAAACCGGATGTTGATGAGCATGGCGCCTGTTTTTGTGAACTGTTCGTTTCCGACGATTGGAACGATAGCAAAGTTCCGCATGTTATTGTTCCTGAACGCCGGCCAATTGAAAAAATCATGGACTTTTAATGGAAAATTTAACGCTGCCAGAACTTTTGGGGGATACACATGTCGATGAGAAAACCCGTGAACGATTTAGTAAGGATGCAAGTTCGTACCGAATTACACCCCAGATAGTAATTGAGCCGAAAAATGAAGCAGATGTCATCAAGACAATTGAATTTGCTCGAAACGCAGGACTTGCACTGACTGCGCGTTCCGGCGGCAGTGGTTTAAGTGGTGCGGCAATTGGTCCTGGCATTGTGTTGAATTTTAAAAAGTACATGAATCGTGTGCTAAATGTGGGCGAAGAAACAGTCGTCCAGCCTGGGACTGTGTTGGATGCGTTTCTTAAACAAATGCATGATGAGTACTTAATGCTCCCGTCAGTGCCATCCAGCAGCGCGCTATGTGCATTGGGGGGAAACATTGGCGCACGCTCGACAGGTCCGCGAACCGCACGATATGGTACGATTGATACTTTTGTTACCTCGCTACGTTTTGTAACAGCACGAGGCGAGATAATCGATACACGCGAGACCCTGCCGGAATATCTGGAGCAGGGGTTGCGAAAAATTAAGCAAGAATATCAAAATGACCAACCGAGTCAGGCCATTATCAATGCACGCCCTTATATTGCCGGTGGATATAATATTAAAGCGTTAGGGAAGTATGAAAATCCGGCGGAGATGGCGACTCATTTGATGGTCAGTAGTGTTGGTACGCTTGGCATCGTTACGGAAATACGATTAAAACTACTCGAACATACGCCATCGTTGGGGACATTTGTTGCTCATTTCCGCAGCATCGAAGAATTTGCAGAAGCCGCTACCCGTCTCAAAATGCTCAGTCCGGCAGCGCTGGAATTTTCTGATGCCTCGTGCTCGAAACATGTGAGTGGCAAAATTCTCAATTATTCTGATCCATCCATCGTCGGAACTTTAATTGTTGAGTTCGATGACTCATTGCAACAGGCTGATGCCGGCAGATCGATTCTCGAAGACTATAAATTATCACAGCTTTGGGAAATTCCATCCGGAAGTGATGATGAAGCCGCATTGTGGCAAGATCGACGGCAGATACTACCATCGATATGGAAATATGCACGTCAACGCGGCTGGGGATTACCTTCCATAATTGATGACATTGCAATTCATCTGAAAGATTTTAGTGCTGTTCATCGGAGCATTCAGGAACTGATGAAATACCTTGATCTGGAAATTTCCTTTTTCGGCCATCTTGGATTTGGCAGTATTCATGCCCGCCCTTACTTTAACACCACGGGACAAGAACTAATCGATCAGATTATGATTGTATCCAGCGAAGCATTCAATATTCTCCGGAAGTATAATGGTACATTGGTGGGTGAGCATAATGCCGGTCGTTCGCGCTCCGTGTATTTGGAGCCAGAACTGGGCCCAGCCTTTACCTATATGAAAAAGATTAAGGATTTGTTTGATCCGGATGATATTCTGAATCCAAAAACTGTGTTCGATACAGATCCGATTTTTGAACATATGGATTTTAGTTTTCAGTAAAATCCAAATATCATTTCATATGGCGAGCAGGAAACTGAGCATCTTTGTGCATAAACGGGGAGTCAAAAAATCCTGGTGGGAGCCCGGGATCGAAATTATGATTAAGGAGAAATAGCATGATAGCAAAGCAATTGGATCACATCGCGTTCCGGGTCACAGATATTGATCCGGTTGTAAGTTATTACACTAAAAAGTTGGGATATAAAGTTGTGCAGGAAATGGAGTTGGATTTTGGCGGGACGAAAGCAGTTTCCAACGTACTGAATTTACCGGGAACGAAATTTTATATATTTGTGGATCAGGGACTGGATTGGGATAACATAATTACCCGATGGGTCAAAAAGAATGGCAGCAAAATGCACCATATGGCCTACTGTGTTGATGATATTTATGATGCCGCTGAAGAAATGCGCAAGCATGGTGTGGAGTTTACATCCAAAGATGTCGTGGATACTGGTGGGGGATTGAAGCAATTGTTTACCTTGCCCAGTCCGGTAACAGGCATGATTACGGAGTTAATTCAACGCGAACGGGATGATATTTTTTTCGTGCAGGGGAATGTGATTGAATTGATTCGGTCGACTGAGGGATTGTAAAAGAAAAATAGCTCACGGAAAAGAATTCTCTCAGAAATGAAAATATTGCTTGAGAAAATGACAAGTAAGTCATTAGATAGTAATACATATCTGCACGCTGATCTTACATATCAAATAATTGGATGCGCGTTTAAAGCATTTCGAATTATTGGACCTGGTTTTAAAGAAAATGTTTACCATAAAATATTCCATAGTGAGCTTATAGCAAATGGATTGTTTGCTCAAAATAAAGTTGTTTTTCATTTAACCTATCAAGGTGAACAGCTTGCACAATTTGAGATAGATGAAATAGTAGAAAATAAAATTGTCGTTGAATTAAAAAGCATCCAAACTGATTTCATCCCTGAAAATTATGCTCAAATTATAACCTATTTGAAGGGTCGAAGTATCAAGTTGGGATTATTGATCAATTTTGGTTTACAAAAGGCATTTACAAAAAGAGTTATATTTGAAGAATCACGAATTCCGAACATTGAGAAATCGGACCGTAATTTTTCTGCAGAATCAAATATTCAAAAAATCCTGAAAGAAATAATCTCGTCATTTAAACGGATTGATCAAGAATTAGGTCCAGGTTATCTTGCTAAAATATATCACGCAGCATTTCGTCAAGAATTGAAAAGTAAACGGATAACATTCGATGAAAATGCATTGATTGAGTTTGGAGATATGGGATTGCCTCATCAGCAGATTGACTACTGGCTTATTCAAAATTCATTTCTTGTGGGAATTCTTGCCGGCAAAGAACACCCCCGTGTGTACGATATTGTACGAATGCGCAATTATCTTAATAGATTGAAGCTGAAACATGGTATTTTAGCGTTTGGAGCACAAAAAATTTCCAATTATATGGAATCTATGAGTTATCTTAATTTTTTATTTTTCTGTGAGAGTTCTTTTCTGTGGGCTCGCTTTAAAATGTTTTAAAAAAATCCCCTAAATAAGAGAGAAGGAACATGGCAACGCAAAATTCATTTGGGACACGACGCACATTAACGGAAAACAGCGCCATCTTTCATCTGGAGGCGCTTGAACAAAAAGGTTTTGGCAATATTCATCGGTTACCGTATTCCATCCGTGTGCTGTTGGAATGCCTGCTACGCAATGAAGACGGACTGGTCGTCACCGCCGATCATGTGAGCAAGTTAGCGAATTGGCAAGCCAATGCAGTGTCTGCAACAGAAATTCCATTTCTGCCGGCACGGGTCATTTTGCAGGATTTTACTGGCGTACCGGCTGTGGTCGATCTAGCGGCGTTACGCGCAGCAGCCGTTCGTTTGGGTGGTAATCCGAACGATGTAAATCCAATCATTCCTGTTGATCTGGTCATCGATCACTCTGTGCAAATCGATCGTTTCGGATCACGACAATCGTTGAAATTTAATGCGGAAAAAGAATTCGAGCGCAATCGCGAACGCTATGAGTTCCTACGCTGGGCGACCGGAACATTTAAAAATTTCCGAGCGGTGCCGCCGGCAACCGGTATTATTCATCAGGTTAATCTGGAATACCTGGCTTCCGTTGTTCAAGTACGTGACGATGAACGTGGTAACCCGATTGTATTTCCCGATTCACTTGTAGGGACAGATTCCCACACACCCATGATCAATGGACTGGGTGTACTTGGCTGGGGCGTTGGCGGCATCGAAGCTGAGGCAAATATGCTCGGCCAGCCAATTTATATGTTGATGCCGGAAGTCGTTGGATTTCGTCTGACCGGTCAGCTACAAGAGGGCGTCACCGCTACCGATTTAGTACTGACTGTCGTGCAAATGCTGCGCAAGCATGGCGTGGTTGGCAAGTTTGTGGAATTTTACGGCCCCGCATTACACACACTATCGCTACCGGATCGGGCTACGCTGGCGAATATGGCGCCGGAATATGGAGCGACAATCGGAATTTCTCCGGTCGATCAGGTGACATTGAATTATCTACGTGATACCGGCCGGCCTGCGGAACTGGTTACATTGGTCGAACGCTATTACAAGGCGCAGGGTATGTTCCATACGGCTGAATCACCAGAGCCAGATTTCAGCGCACGCCTGGAACTCGATTTGGGCAGTGTTGAACCGAGTGTTGCCGGCCCCAATCGGCCACAGGATAGAATTTTGCTTAAAGAAATGAAATTGTCATGGCAGAGTATTCTGGAGCAGCCACGGGAAAAACGAGGATTTGCTCTTACTGACGAAACGAAAAAAACGACTGTCCCGGTACTGCTGAACGGTCAGGCGTTTAATATGTCGCATGGCGCAGTTGTTATTGCCTCGATTACCTCATGCACAAATACATCCAATCCATCAGTGATGCTGGCTGCAGGATTGCTGGCGAAAAAAGCCATTCAAGCAGGCTTAAAATCAAAGCCGTGGGTGAAAACATCATTGGCGCCAGGCTCACAGGTCGTGACAAAATATCTGGATGCCGCAGGACTTACTCCATTTCTCGAAGGATTGGGATTCCATACAGTGGGTTATGGTTGCATGACGTGTATCGGTAATTCCGGGCCGTTACCGGAAAAAATTGCCAAAGCCATTACAGATAATAAACTGGTCGCAGCCTCGGTGCTGTCAGGAAATCGTAATTTCGAAGGCCGGATTAGTCCGCTCGTTCAGGCAAGTTTTCTGGCATCGCCGCCGCTGGTAGTGGCTTATGCGATCGCCGGCACGGTAAATATCGATATTATGAACGATCCAATCGGCGTCGATCCCAATGGCCAACCGGTTTATCTGAATGATATTTGGCCGACACATGAGGAAATTCAGGACGCAGTTCGCACCAGCCTTTCATCAGACATGTTCCGGGAACAGTACGGAAATGTGTTTGATGGCAACGATGCATGGAATAATATTCCAGTACCGGAAGGCAATGTATACCAATGGGATGATAATAGCAGTTATATTCAGGAACCACCGTTCTTCAAAGATATCTCACTTCATGTACCACCAATCACAGAAATTCGCAACGCCATGGCGCTTGCCTGGATGCCTGATTCAACCACAACAGATCATATTTCACCGGCGGGCAATATCGCTCCAACGTCGCCAGCAGGAAAGTACCTGATTTCAAGAGGAATTCGACCGGATGAATTCAATTCCTACGGCAGCCGTCGTGGTAATCATGAAGTGATGATGCGCGGCACCCTGGCCAATATTCGTATTAAGAATCGTCTGGTTCCCGGTGTTGAAGGTGGATTCACCGTCTACCATCCAACCGGCGAGCAATTACCCATTTGGGATGCCGCAGTAAAATATATGGAAGCTGATACGCCGTTAATCATTCTTGCAGGTAAGGAATATGGTTCCGGTTCGTCACGAGACTGGGCTGCCAAAGGTGTATTTCTACAAGGTGTGAAAGCAGTGCTGGCGGAAAGTTACGAACGCATTCACCGTTCCAATCTTGTCGGCATGGGGATTTTGCCGCTGCAATTTCTGGAAGGTGATTCGGTGGAATCACTTGGCCTTGAAGGCAATGAACGCTTCGATATTATTGGCTTGAATAATGATTTGCAGCCAGGCGCGGAAATTAAAGTCAGCGCAGCTTCAGATAATATGGTGACGGAATTTAAAGTGCTTTGCCGAATCGATACACCCGTGGAAATAATCTATTACCGTAACGGCGGGATTTTGAATACGGTTTTACGCCAAATGATTCAACGGTCGAAATAGGCTTGGCGTTTTATTACAAACCAGGTATTTCATGAATACCTGGTTTGTTGCGTATTCAAGAAATATAAACACCTCCACATAAATAAAGGAGCATATATGGCCCAGCAAACAGACGTGGCGGTTCAGGCGCTGCAAGGGGCAATTTCTATTGAAAATACCGGATTGGAAACCTACCTGCGGTTTGCCCGGCAAACGAACGATATCACCGGCAAGAATATGTTCATCAGGCTGGCGATGGATGAACTGGAGCATCAGCAAATATTAACTCGACAATTGAATAAACTGGCTGAGGGTAAGCAATGGCAATCGGAAAACATTCCATTGTCGGAAATAGAACAAGTGGCGCCAACCATTCGCGACAAAGTGAAGCGGATTCGCGGTGAATCCGGTGCGGCTGAAATTGATGCATTGAATACCGCACTCGAACTGGAACGTAAGGCTGCTGCTTATTTCCGAAAACATGCAGAGATCATCGATGATGTCAATGCTAAAGATCTGTTTAAGCGACTTGCAGAATGGGAAGATGCCCATTACGATATCATTCAGGCGGAACTGGATGCAATCATCGGTACCGGATTCTGGTTTAATATCCAGGAATTTCGGATGGACGGCAAATTTTGACAGATATTCAAACTCGTGAATATTCAAAAAAAAACTCCAATTCAATATTCAACCTTCAAAATTTATAATTCTTATTTGAAAAGGGAGGTTCTACATGGCTAATTCCAATATCGGAATTTTTCAGGCTATTGACATGGCTATGGAGGCTGAAAAAAAAGCGCGGCAATTTTATCTTGATGCAGTAAATGTAGTTGCTAATGAACGCGGCAAAAATTTATTAAAACAACTGGCGGATTTTGAACAAAATCATTACGACAAACTTGACGAGCTAAAACAATCGTTGCAAACCGACAATAAATTTGTGGAATACAAAGGCACGGAATTTCAACCGGTGACAAGTGAAATGAAAGCAGAAATTTCCGGTAAAATTGAGCCAAACAAGGACGATGCCCTGAACGTACTCACACTGGCAATTCAAGCAGAAGACAAAGCCAGTGAGCATTACCAAAGGATGGCAGAAATGACCGACGATGAGTTGGGAAAGGATATGTTTCTGCGACTCTCAAAGGAAGAAAATTTGCATAGTCGAATTCTTAACGATGAGTTTTACCAATTGAGTAACCAGGGTGGAGTCTGGTCGTGGGGCGATTAAACGGTTGGGAAATGTAAGACGGCAACATGAAGGGAAGGCTGTTTTATTTATGCATACAGATCTATTTTAAGTCGCGCTCATTACAAATCATTCGTTAATACGGGAACCAGATGATTCTTAAACTGAAATACGGAATGTAAAATGGATCAGGTTAATACCAGAGAACAGCAGGATTATTCATCGATTGTTACGTCGTCTGAAAAAACATCGTATGTACAGCGCATGTTTGCGCGAATCGCTCCACGGTACGATTTCTTAAATCATGTGATGTCGTTGGGGCTGGATATTGGCTGGCGCCGTAAAGCTGTGAAGTTAGCAAAATTCCCGAATTCAGCGCGTATCATTGATTTAGGTGCAGGAACCGGAGATTTTGCCCGTGAGGTTATCAAGCAACATCCTGATTGTCATATGATAGGTTTGGATAACTGTCAGGAACTAATGCATATCGGACAACACAAACATGGCCTGGAATCGATGGATTGGTTACTCGCGCATGGCCAAAAATTGCCGATCGCAGATTCCAGCGTGGATGGAGTCATTGCGGGATTCTCCATTCGTAATATGGCTAATGTACCGAATGTTTTTCAGGAAATAAATCGCGTCATCCGCCCAGGTGGCGTATTTGTGATTCTGGAAATGGTAAGGCCTACAAATTTAATTTCATATAAAATTTTTTATTATCACTTCAAATATATTGTTCCGCGGTTGGGCAGGCTGCTTGGCAGCGATCCCGACGCATACGAATATCTGCTTCCATCAATCGAACATTTTTATTCCACTGAAAAAATAAAAAGTACACTTCTCGAACAAAAATTTGGACGTGTCTGGTTCCGAAGGTATATGTTTCAATCTGTTGCTTTATGCGTCGGCACAAAAGCATAAGGATGCACAATTCATGGACGTTTCTCAGGAACTTATCCTCAAAGTTTTGCAAACCGCGCAAAATCATGACGATTTAAATTCACTCATGAAATCAGTTACTTCGCTCATGCGTGAGTGGTCCGGTTGTGATGCTGTTGGTATTCGCTTACAGGAAGGGGATGATTTTCCTTATTTTGAAACAAAAGGCTTTCCTGAAGAATTTGTCAAATTAGAAATGCATTTATGCAATTACGATCCAAACGGACAGGTCGAACGTGATTCGTGTGGAAATGTAGTTCTGGAATGCATGTGCGGAAATGTAATCGAAGGACGGTTTGATCCTTCGTTGCCGTTTTTCACCGATCGTGGTAGTTTCTGGTCAAATTCTACGACACTATTGCTCGCCAGTACCTCAGAGGCTGATCGCCAGTCGCGCACTCGTAATCGTTGTAACGGCGAAGGTTACGAATCTGTTGCTCTTATTCCTCTGTGCAATAAAGAAAAACGATATGGACTGCTGCAATTTAATGATAAGCGTAAAGATCGCTTTACTGCTGAAAAAATTAAATTGCTGGAACAACTCGCCGACGGTCTGTCGGTTTTTATTTCTCTGAGGAAGTTGGAAGACGAGTTACGACAACGTGAAGAACAATACCGGATCATATCCGGATTGACCTCTGATTATGCCTACATGTTTGATGTTCAAGCTGATGATACACTTAAACTGAAATGGGTTACAGATGCTTTTGAAATAATTACGGGCTACAAACCCGACGAATCGGAAAAACGTAGCGGTTGGGCCACTTTAGTCCATCCGAATGATCTTGAAATTGGCCGGAAACGGATGCTGAAATTATTAGCGGGGAAGCAAGACGTTAGCGTATTCAGAATTATCACAAAAACAGGGGATATACGTTGGGTGAAGGACTTCGGTCAACCGGTTGTTGGCGATGATGGTAAGGTGATTCGAATTTATGGCGCTGTTCAGGATATTACTGAACGCCGACATGAGCGCCGTAAATTGAAAGAAACCGAGCGCCGGTTTCGTGTTTTGCTGGAAAACGTTCGGTTGATTGCTGTGATTATCGACCGTGATGGTTACATAAGTTTTGCGAATGATTATTTCGTAGAATTACTGGGATGTGATCGGAATGATATTCTTGGTCGTAATTGGTTCGAGCTTTTTATTCCGCCGGAAATGCAACAACGGATGACTTCCATCTATAAGCAGATTATGGATGGCAAACCCGAATATACCCATTTGGAAAATGAGATTATTACGTGCGGAGGCAGACGGTTATTGGTCATGTGGAGCAATGTTGTTCTTCATGATACCAGCGGCAACATCGTTGGCATCGCCAGTATTGGTGATGATATTACCGAGCAGCGTAGAACCGAACAGGAATTACGGACAAGCGAAAACAAATATCGGGAATTGATGCAGCAATCCAATGATGCAATTTATTTGTTGTACGAAAACCGATTTGAGCTCGTAAATCGAAAATTTTTGGAATTGTTCGAACTTGAAATGGAATATCTCAAAAAACCGGATTTCGACATTTGGCAATTAATCGCCCCAAAAAGTCACGCCCTGGTCAAATCACGGCTTGCTAAAATTAAGTCCGGAGAAAAAGTCCCACGGCAATACGAATTTTGTGTCCGAACATCGACAGGTAAAGAAATAGACGTTGAGGCATCGGTCACCCATTTCCAGTATGAAAACGGAATTGCCACTCAGGGAATTCTTCGAAATATTTCCGACCGCAAACGTCTTGAGCAGCAACTGCTGCAATCACAAAAAATGGAAGCAATTGGCACATTGGCAGGCGGTATTGCCCACGACTTCAACAATTTGCTAACTGCCATTCTTGGGAACACTGATCTTTTGCTGGAAGCTGTTCCTAAAAACAGCGCAATTTATCCGGACGTTCACGAAATTAAAGTGGCCGCGGAACGCGCTGCATCTTTGACGCAGCAATTATTAGCCTATGGCCGTCGTCAACCCCTGAATCTACAAAAAACAGATGTAAATAAAGTAATCGTGGGGATGATTAACATGCTGAAGCGAATTATCGGTGAAGATATTACCATCAGCAAAGAACTTGAACCGATAATTCGGCCTATTCATGCGGATGTCGGCCAATTAAATCAGCTTATCATGAATCTGGTAATTAATGCCCGCGATGCATTATGTGTCAACGGACGCATTATTATCCGAACGAAGAATGTCAAAGTTGATGAGGCTTTTTGCAAACAATATGTCTATGCGAAACCGGGCGATTACGTTGTCATTTCAATTCAGGATAACGGGAGTGGTATTCCTGAAAATGTCCGGGCTAAAATGTTTGAACCATTTTTCAGTACGAAAAAATTCGGTCGTGGAACTGGCCTGGGATTATCTGTTGTTTATGGTATTGTCAAACAACATGACGGTTGGATTAATGTCGAAAGTGTTGTGAACGAAGGATCAACCTTCCATATTTATTTTCCGGTCAATACGTCGGAAACGCCGGTTAAAATGGAGTTGGAATCGGAACCGAAAGAATATCGGGGCAGGGGACAAACGATTTTGTTCGTCGAAGATGATGAAGTTGTTCGAAAATCGATTGCAAAATTATTGTGTACAAAAGGATTTGATGTATTGAGCGCGGAGAGCGCTGAAAAAGCACGGGCGATTTTTCAAAATGAACAGAAACGTATACGATTGCTATTCAGCGATATTCGATTGACGGATAGCAACGGTATTGACCTTGCGACCGAGTTACGCCGGTTCGATCCATCCTTACAAATACTGCTCAGCAGTGGGTATGCGGATTCTGAAATGCAATGGCCGATTATCCGCAAGCTTGGTTACCGGTTTCTTGCCAAACCCTATCACTTTCCGGCGTTATTGGCTACGATTGATGAATTGCTGGCAGAAAATTTGGATTCTGATAAAAATATTTTGACTTAATGTTCATTATGAATACGGAATCGATATTGAACTTTTATTTTAAGGACAAGCACCGTGGAATTTGCATCAACTCGTAAGCTTTATGCAGATCTGCACAATCACAGTACTGCATCCGATGGCGATTATTCTCCGACTGCTTTAATTGAGCAGGCTAAAAAACTGAAATTACGCATTGTAGCCTTGACCGATCATGATAGTATTGATGGCTTGAAAGAAGCGCTCACTACAGCAGATGCAGCCGGTATCCAACTTGTAGCGGGTGTTGAAGTCTCGCTGGCGTTCCGCCGACCGGAATTTACCGGAACGTTGCATGTGCTAGTGTACTTTAAACAATCACTTTTAAAAAATCAAAAATTTATTCAGGACATCGAATCGGTTATGCAATTGGGGCGCGGCGATGCACTTATCCGCTCACGAGTAACCGCTATCAATGAAATTTTCGGTCCCGACGGTCGTGAACCCCAGTTGAAATCATTACTACACTCGGACGATTTAACAGTCTACAGCGCCAATGTAACGCGCAGGCATTTTGCACTGGCGTTGAAAGAAAAGCATGGTATAACCGACGATGCAGTGGTTGCACGCATTATCGGCAATGCAAGCCCGGCATATGTACCATCCGGGATTGATCTGGAACAATTGAAACTGGCATTGAAACCTTATCCGGTGCTGCGCGTGCTTGCCCATCCGGCGGCAGGATCGTTTCCCGGGGAAAGTCATTACAAAGAAGTATTGCCGCCATTGGAAACGGTGGAACGTATGCTGGTTGAATTTTTAGAATTTGGTATTCAAGGGATTGAGGTTCATTATCCGGGGCATACGGCAGAGCACCGGCAGATACTACTGAATTGGGCTGAATATCATGGATTGGTTACAACTGGTGGTTCGGATTGTCACGATGCAGCAGCGCGTCCACTGGGAGTGGATGGATTAACAGCGGAGGAATGGGTGGTGTTTGAACGACGATTAAACGAATTATAAGAAGCGAAGCAGAGTGGTTTGCACTCAGCTTCATGTCAGGAACAATCAAAAAAGGTAAACACACACCGATGAATTTGTTACTTATTTTCAATCCACGCGCCGGTTCCGGCCGTGCTGGAAAACTACTCTCTCCTGTAACCCAGGCCTTTCAGCATCACAATATCTCAATCGTTCCGTTGGTAACCGAATTCCCACACCACGCTGCGGAATTGGTACAAGCACATGATTTAAAGGGCTTCGACGGCATTGTCGCTGCCGGCGGTGATGGCACGCTATTCGATGTGGTGAACGGCCTGTTTAAACGTAACGATCAGAAAATGTTGCCGGTCGGTATTTTGCCAATGGGGACTGGCAATGCATTCGTGCGTGATTTCCCGTTGGAGGAGCACAACTGGCAAAAAGCAATCGATATTATTGCCGCCAACAATCACCGCAAGGTGGATGTGGGTAAATTTTTTGCGGGCGGTAAAACAGATTATTTCATGAATATCATCGGACTTGGCTTTGTTTCGGATGTTGTCGATACTGCCATGAAAATGAAGTGGATGGGGAATATTGCCTATACAATCGGCGTGTTTTACCAAATGGCGTTTCTTAAATCGCATACCGTGCACATCGATCTGGACGGGATTGTGGTCGAACGGGAAAATATATTTGTAGAAATATCGAACACGCGCTACACATCTAATTTTTACATGGCTCCCAAAGCCAAATTCGATGACGGCAAATTTGATGTTACCCTGCTCGGCGCCGTCAACCGGAGAAAATTATTAAAAGCGTTCCCCACAATTTTTACGGGCGAACATGTTAATCTGGAATTTGTGGAAACATATCAGGCTAAACAAATTCACATCAGCACCGATGTCCCTAAAATTCTAACACCCGATGGCGAGTTATGGGAATCAACTCCCGTACAGATTAGCTGCTTGCATCAGGCGTTGGAGATATTTGGGCCAGCACTGGATGCGAAATAAGCAAAACGATGTGAGCGACTTTGATTTCAGTTAATTGTAAGAAAAATTTAGGCTGTCCCATCAATCATTGCAAAATACTGGAATTGGTTGACCGTTATGAGATCGTTTTCGCTGCGTTGGTAACACGTAGACTATATTGAGTATGATTTCACAAATTTGCACTCGATCGCTCTATGTAATTTATTGACCGCTGATCAGCATAAAATGTTTTTTGGATAAAGCAGACCTTTTCGTCCTGAACACTATATTGCGTAATTGTATTGACTGTATAACGAATATTTATAGAAAAATGCTTCATCCCTTGACTTAGCTAAAAATTACATTTTTTCTTGCCACAGGAGGATTCACCGGTTTCAGAGTGCAATGCTTTTACGCATTGCATACTTGCTCTGTCCTGATGCGCAGAAAAGCGCTTCACTCCGATAATAGCTGAGTAATGAGTATAAGCGTTTATAGAAATTTTAAATAGTGCTTTAAACGTTTTAGTTAAAGAATTTAATATTTTGTGAACAAAACGAAAAATTTTACTTGACATTTAACTTCAACTTGGCTATATTAACAACCATAAATTTTAAACCCAATGAGAAGGCAGATTCCATGAAGACCGTTTCCGAAAAAAGCAGCGACCCCTTTTCAGCTACCCCGGCTGAGATGACGGAATACGTGTCTTCTGTTACAATTACCATTCTACCTGTCCTGCTAACTGGGATTATTCTAGTCAGCCTACTAGTAGTGGTGCTAATAGGCTAATATAGAAGTCGATCCCAAACCAAATAAACCTTAAAAAATAAAACAGATTAAAAAGTAGTCATCTGGATTTGGGATTGACCCGAAACAGGTAACGTGCATTTTTGCACAGAGGGCAAAGCGCATGGCAAAGATTGAAAACATGTTTTGCTATGCACTCTGCTCTTTGCGCTATGCAACATATTGTCAAGATATAGATTAAATGAGTATTTTAAAATTCTTAATGAGGAAGATTAAGTAAATAGTGAGGTCAATGTGAGATCAGATTTAGTAAAATCCGGATTTGAACGGGCGCCGCATCGCGGACTATTAAAGGCGACAGGCGTTATTCAAAATGATGACGATTTTAATAAACCGTTTATCGGCATTTGTAACTCATATACCGACACAATTCCCGGACATGTCCATTTGCAGGAATTTGGCCGTATCGCCAAGCAAGCGGTTCGGGAAGCTGGCGGTGTACCGTTTGAGTTTAATACAATTGGCGTCGACGACGGCATTGCAATGGGACATATCGGTATGCGTTATTCATTGGCCAGCCGCGAATTGATCGCGGACAGTGTCGAAACCATGATCGAAGCCCATCGGCTCGACGGTATGGTGTGCATTACCAATTGCGATAAAATTGTGCCGGGCATGATCATGGCGGCGGTACGTATCGACGTCCCGACCATTTTTGTTTCCGGCGGTCCGATGAAAGCCGGCAAATTAGCATCGGGAGAAAAAGTGGATTTGATTTCAATTTTTGAAGGTGTTGGCAAATATCAGGCAGGGGAAATTGATGACGCTCAATTGAAAGAACTGGAAAATGCCGGCTGTCCAACCTGCGGCTCGTGTTCGGGCATGTTCACAGCCAACTCGATGAACTGTTTAATGGAAGCTCTGGGAATCGCGCTGCCGGGCAATGGTTCTGTGCTGGCGGTGGATGAAAAACGGAAAGACCTGGTGAAACAGGCGGCACAGCGAATTATTGCACTGGTAAATGAAGATATCAAGCCATCGGATATTCTGAACCGCAATTCATTTTTAAATGCATTTGCGTTGGACATGGCCATGGGTGGAAGCACCAACACTGTATTGCATGCGCTGGCGATTGCTAATGAAGCCGGAATCGGTTTTGATTTGCAGGATTTAAATGAATTGGCGCAACGTGTGCCCTACATTTGTAAAGTCAGTCCGGCCACAAAGTTTGTCCACATGGAAGATGTGGATGCAGCCGGCGGCATTTCAGCTATTTTAAACGAATTGTCCCAACTGGATGGTGTGCTCGATTTAAGCCGTCCCACAGTTACCGGAAAAACATTGGGTGAAAACATCAAAAATGCGGAAGTGAAGGACCGGCGGGTAATCCGCAGTCTGGATGATCCGTATTCAGCAAAAGGAGGACTTGCGGTATTATTCGGCAACCTGGCTCCGGGCGGAGCAGTCGTTAAGACAGGGGCTGTCGATCCGAAAATGTTGGTGCATAGCGGTCCTGCGCGAATTTATGAGTCCCAGGATGAAGCGGTCGCTGGTATTTTGAATAATGAAGTTCAACCTGGCGACGTTGTGGTCATTCGCTACGAGGGCCCAATGGGTGGCCCGGGCATGCCCGAGATGTTGACGCCAACCAGCGCCATTATGGGCATGGGACTGGGCGACAAAGTGGCGTTGATCACCGACGGTCGGTTTTCCGGGGGAACCCGTGGCGCCTGTATCGGCCATGTTTCTCCTGAGGCCGCAGAACGCGGCCCGATCGCAGCGTTAAAACCTGGCGATATGATTAAATTGGATATTCCCAATAATAAATTGGATGTCGAATTATCCGATCAGGAAATAGAACAACGCTTGCAGGCGCTGCCGGCGTTCGAACCGAAAATTAAAAAGGGCTGGTTAGCTCGTTATGCCCGATTGGTAACATCGGCAAGCACTGGCGCGATTATGAAATAAGTGGATGAATGGGGTGGATGTGATCGGCAAAAACTGTTTGATTACCGATAACCGATCACTGATTACTCGACATCTTTCTATAACAGATAATTAAAATTGCAAAAAACCCCGCATTGAAGTAGTGCTAATCGAAAGGAGTATTCATGAGTCCAGCGAAGAAAAAGCTCAGTGGAGCGGACATTTTCTTTGAATGTTTAAAGCGGGAGAACGTGGAATATATCTTCGGGTACCCCGGAGGCGCAACACTGAAAATCTATGAAAAATTATTTGAAATCGATTTTCTGACCCATATTCTCGCAAAGCACGAGCAAGGTGCAACCCATATGGCTGAAGGCTATGCCCGCGCGACCGGAAAAGTCGGCGTTGTATTAGCAACATCAGGACCCGGTGCAACCAACACGGTGACCGGCATCGCCAATGCTTATATGGATTCGTCACCACTGGTTGTTTTTACCGGTCAGGTTCCTGCGAACCTAATCGGAAACGACGCATTTCAGGAGGCCGATATTGTCGGCATTACCCGTCCGATTACGAAACATAATTTTCTTGTTCGCGAAGTCTGCGAACTTGCAGTTACCATTCGTAAAGCATTTTATTTGGCACAAACCGGTCGTCCGGGACCGGTTGTGGTCGATTTGCCCAAAAACATGATTGCCTCGGAATGTGAGTTTGAGTATCCGGAGAAAGTTGATATTCGTGGATACAAACCGACTGTCGATGGCCATCCAAATCAGATTAAGAAAGCGGCTGATATAATAAGTAAAGCCAAACGGCCATTACTTTACGTTGGTGGTGGTGTCATCATGTCAAATGCAGCCGAAGAATTACGTGCGTTCGCCAGTCGGAATAATCTGCCTGTTACGATGACGTTGCAGGGACTCGGCTCGATTCCCACAAATGGCAAACAATCGCTGGGCATGTTGGGCATGCATGGCATGTACTGGGCCAATCAGGCCGTTAATAACTGTGATGTCCTGGTCGCGTTGGGCGCCAGATTTGATGATCGCGTTACCGGCAAGCTGGACACCTTCGCAACAAACGCTTATAAAATACATGTGGATATCGATCCGTCATCTATTGATAAAAATGTTGTTGTCGATCTGCCGATTGTTGGTAGTGTAAAAAATATTATTGCCGATCTTGATAAAGCGATGAAAGATAAGCCCGACACCGATGCATGGTGGAAACAAATTGAAGTATGGAAAGCAGAATGTCCGCTTAACTATGCAAATGGCAGCGAAACTCTCCGCGCCGGATACGTAATTGAACGGATCAGCGAAAAGACAAACGGACACGCCGTCATCGTTCCGGATGTTGGTCAGCACCAAATGTGGATCGCTCAATTGTACAACGTTGTTCATCCGCGCTCGCATATTAGCAGCGGCGGTTTGGGCACGATGGGATTTTCCGTTCCCGCTGCAATTGGTGCGGCGTTTGCAATTAAAGATCGTCCGATTGTATCTATCAGCGGTGATGGTGGCTTTCAGATGAACATTCAGGAACTTTCAACGGCAGTTGCTCACAAATTGCCTGTGAAATTTATTGTCATTAATAACGCATTTCTCGGTATGGTTCGCCAATGGCAAGAGCTGTTTCATGCCGAAAAATACAGCTTCACAGATTTAAGTGCACTGAATCCTAATTTTGTGAAAGTAGCCGAAGCGTTTGGCCTTCCATCTTTCAGTGTTGATAAAGCAGAAAATGTTGATAAAGTTCTGGATGAAGCTTTTGCCATTAATGATAAACCGGTTTTCATCGAATTCAAAGTATCGCGTGAAGATATGGTTTTCCCGATGGTTCCGGCTGGAGCATCTATTTCAGATATGATGATAGAACGACTGAACCCTAAACGAATGGTGTAAACATGAAACATACAATCTCATTATTAGTTGAAAACAGATTTGGGGCGTTCGACCGTGTTGCCACCATGTTCAGCGGCAAGGGATTTAACATAAGCTCCATTTCAATTGGTGAAACAGAAATCAATGAAATATCACGCATGACAATTGTCGTCTCTGGCGAAGATCAGGTAATGGAACAAATCGAAAAACAGCTCAATCGATTGATCGATACTATTAAAGTCGTCGATCTTACCAAAACTGAGCGTTGTGAGCGTGAACTGGCGTTAATTACAGTCAATTATAAACCCGGCACCCTGGAAGAAGTGAAGAACGTCTGCGATATCTTCCGTGGGACTATTGTCGATATTTGCAATAAATCCCTGACAATGGAAGTGACCGGCCCGCCGGCTAAAATTGACGCGATCGTGAATGTTCTGATGCCGTATGGCATTAAAGAAATGGCGCGCTCGGGAACGGTGGCTATCCGTCGCGGCGAGCAAGTAAAGCAGGCTAAAAAAGAGTACGTACAGTAATTTTTAAATTATTGATCCTTCCGGTATCTGCCAAATAGTGGCAACCGGACTGGTGGAATATTTTGTTGGAAAATCGATTCAAACCATTATGATATAATTTTTACATCATGAAGAAAGGATTTCGCATCATGAATAGTTATTATGATAACGATGCATCACTTGATGTATTGAAAGGTAAAAAAATATCCATTATCGGATATGGTAGCCAGGGACATGCGCATGCGCTAAATCTTAAAGAAAGTGGCATGGATGTGACAGTTGCCGAACAAAAGGGCGGCGATGCATGGAAAGCTGCCGAAGAAGCTGGCTTTGTTGTCAAAGAAGCTGCCGAAGCTGCCGCTCAGGCAGATGTGATTATGATTCTGCTTCCCGATCAAATTCAAAAAATTATCTACGATAAAGCGATTGCTGCCAATCTACAAGAAGGCAACACCCTGGCGTTTGCCCACGGATTCAATATTCACTTCAAACAAATTGTACCTCCGAAAAATGTGAATGTTATAATGATTGCGCCAAAAGGCCCAGGTCATCTTGTACGACGCACATTTACTGAAGGCGCCGGTGTGCCCTGTTTGATCGCGATTGAGCAGGATTACACAGGCAATGCCAAAGACGTTGCGCTGGCATGGGCCAAAGGTATCGGCGGCACTCGTGCAGGTGTGATTGAAACCAATTTTAAAAATGAAACCGAAACCGACCTGTTTGGTGAACAAGCAGTGCTGTGCGGCGGATCTGCCGAATTAATCAAAGCTGGTTTTGAAGTGCTGGTTGAAGCCGGTTATCCACCTGAACTGGCCTTTTTCGAATGTATGCATGAAATGAAACTTATCGTGGACTTATATTACGAAGGTGGTCTTTCCCGCATGAATTTCTCGGTAAGCGATACGGCTGAATACGGTGGCATGTCCCGTGGACCGCGCATTATCACCGAATCGACTAAAAATGAAATGCGCAAAATGTTGAAAGAAGTTCAGGATGGCTCCTTCGCTAAAGAGTGGCTGGACGAATACAACTCCGGTCAAAAAAATATGGATAGATTGCGTAAAGAAAACCGTGAGCATCAAATTGAAGTTGTGGGCGCAAAATTACGGAATATGATGTCGTGGATAAAGAAAAAGTAAATAATGAGGTGAATCGTGGCAGTTAAGATTACACTCCTTCCCGGCGATGGCATTGGCACAGAAATTATGGCCAGCGCAGCGCAAGTATTGAGTTATGTTGCCGGGAAATTCAATATGGACTTGTCGCTGTCGGAGCATCTCATCGGTGGAGCATCGTATGATGCGCATGGAACCCCATTAACACAGGAGACATTGGACGCGTGTTATCAGTCCGAAGCAGTGCTACTCGGCGCCGTTGGCGGTTATAAATGGGAGAACCTCGAGCACAAGATGAAACCCGAAGCGGCATTGCTCAAACTTCGCAAGTCGCTCGGTCTATTTAACAATGTGCGGCCTGCAAAAATTTACAAGGCCCTGATCGATGGCTCATCCCTGAAACGGGAAGTGCTGGAAGGTACTGATTTTGTTGTCTTGCGCGAACTGACCGGTGGAATTTACTTCGGTGAGCCGCGCGGCTATGCGGACAAAAAAGGCTGGAACACAATGGAATACACCAGGCCTGAAATTGAACGCATTGCGATTCAGGCATTTGAAATGGCCCGGTTGCGTGATAAACGTGTCATGTCCGTGGACAAGGCAAATGTACTGGAAGTCTCTCAGTTCTGGCGGAAAACCGTCGCCGAAGTGCATGAACAATATCCGGATATCGACCTGAAAAACATGTACGTCGATAATGCCGCCATGCAACTGGTTCGTAATCCCCGACAGTTTGATGTAATTGTGACATCAAATCTGTTTGGTGATATTTTAAGCGATATTGCCGGTATGATCACCGGCAGCCTGGGCATGCTGCCATCAGCCAGCCTCGGTGAAAAATATGCGCTCTACGAACCGGTTCACGGTAGCGCTCCGGATATCGCCGGACAGAACAAGGCCAATCCAATCGCCATGATTGATTCTGTTGCAATGATGTTTCATTACACCTTTAGGAATCAACAAGCGGCTACGATGATTACCAATGCTATCGAAACAACGCTGGCACAGGGATACCGTACCGCCGACATTTTCAGCGATGGTGACACCCTTGTTTCGACGACAGAAATGACCGAAAAAATAATCGCCAATCTGGCGCTTTAATAGATTTTTTTGTAGTGGGGATGTCTTTGGGCATCCCCGGCAGTTCTGTCTAATTCAATGAAACAAATCTAATTTGTGGATAATTGGTAGTGTGTTTGTTGACGCGCGTGAACATCCCCCTGATCACGCCTGAAGGCGTAATCATCCCCCTTCAAAGGGGGAATATTTCATCCCGCAAGTTTTTTGGCGGGATGAAATAAGGAGGATGTTCACAGCACAAATTTTTTGCACACAACCACCATCCACTACAAGATAAAGGAATCGAATGTGGACGATCGAGTAATTATTTTCGATACCACGCTGCGAGATGGTGAGCAATCGCCAGGTGCATCGCTGAATGTGCATGAGAAAGTGGAAATTGCACGGCAACTGGAGAAACTGAATGTCGATGTGATCGAGGCTGGGTTTCCAGTCTCATCACCCGCACAGTTTGAAGCGGTGAAACGGATATCCGGCGAAGTTAGCGTCACCGTAGCAGCCTTAGCACGTGCCAAAGAGCTCGATATTAAAACGGCCGCTGAGGCCATTAAAGATGCAAACAAAAAACGAATTCATACTTTTTCCAGCAGTTCTGATTTTCACATCATGGGAAAATTTGGCGATCCCAGATATGGCAAAACGCTGGAAGAAAAACGCAGAACCATCATCAAAATGTCTGTCGATGCTGTACAATATGCGCGCACATTTTGTGATGATGTTGAATTTTCAATGGAAGATGCCGGCCGAACCGACATCAGTTATTTAAGTGAATTAATTGAAGCGACAATTGAAGCCGGTGCGACGACAATTAATATTCCCGACACCACTGGCTACACCATGCCCTCGGAATACGGATCGATCATCCGTCAAATCCGCGAGCGTGTGAAAAATATCGACAAGGCGATCATCAGCGTACACTGTCATAACGATCTGGGCCTGGCAGTGGCAAACTCGCTGGCCGCGCTTGAAGCTGGCGCTCGTCAGGTGGAATGTACGATTAACGGCATCGGCGAGCGTGCGGGCAATGCATCAATGGAAGAAGTTGTGATGGCGTTGAATGTGCGCAAGGACCTTGTCAAGTATCATACAAATATCAACACCGAAGAAATTTACAACGCCAGTAAAATGGTGTCCGGTTTTACCGGGATTATCGTGCAACCGAACAAGGCGATTGTAGGTGAAAATGCATTTGCACATGAGTCCGGTATTCATCAGGATGGTATGCTCAAGAATCGCAATACTTACGAAATCATGACCCCGGAACAGGTGGGTGTTCCCCGAACAAAAATTGTGCTGGGACGACATTCGGGCCGTCACGGCTTGAAAGCCCGCCTGGAAGCTCTGGGCTATAATTTGTCCGAAGCAGAACTGGACAAAATATATTCGATGTTCACCGATCTTGCAGATAAGAAAAAGGAAGTCTATGACGACGATCTGCGCTCGCTCATGGGCGATGAAATAACCAAAGAACCGGATGTTCACAACCTGACCGAATGGCAGGTATTGGTCGGTTCCAAGCTTATTCCTACGGCAAGTGTGCGTGTGACATCCAACGATGATATGAAAGAAATCTCAGCAACCGGCGACGGACCGATCGACGCGGTGTTTAATGCCATCGATGGCGCATTGAAAAGCGACTTCAATATCGAATCGTATCATGTGCGCTCGGTAACGTCCGGCCGGCAGGCGCTTGGCGAAGTGACAGTTCGTATTCGTAACGGTGGTAAATCATATAGCGGCCGTGGCGTTTCGACTGATATTATTGAAGCCAGCGCCAAGGCATATTTGCAGGCGATCAATCATCAGGAAAAGGCAAAGAAAGAAAAGAAATAACTGAGTATTTTTCATGTTTGAATATCATTCCGGTGCCTTTCTGCGGCAAGGCAGGAAGGATACCGGAATCTCTTATTAAATAATATGGAGCAGGTCATTGTATGACTATTGCTGACATCCTGCCCGACGGGAACGGCGCTCTAACGTTTGAAAGGAAAACATCTTATGGGTATGACAATCACTGAAAAAATAATGGCCAAAGCATCCGGCAAAGTAGCAGTCACGCCCGGTGAAAATGTGTGGTTGAATGTGGATATCCTTATGACACACGATGTCTGTGGGCCACCAACCATCGGCATTTGGAAAAAAGAATTTGGCGACCAGGCGAAGATCTGGGATAATAATAAAGTGGTCATTTTTCCCGACCATTACATTTTTACCAAAAACGAACATGCAAATCGCAACGTGGCGATTCTGCGCGATTTTGCCAAAGAGCATGATCTCCCAAATTATTATGATGTCGGCTCGTACCGTTATAAAGGCGTCTGCCACGTGGCGTTGGCAGAAGAAGGTTACAACATGCCCGGCACAGTCCTGTTTGGCACTGATTCGCATACGTGTTCGTCCGGCGCATTCGGCATGTTTTCCACCGGCGTGGGCAATACTGATGCGGCGTTTATTCTTGGCACCGGCAAAATTTGGGAAAAGGTGCCGGAATCGATGAAGTTTACTTTCGACGGTCAACTTCCGGTATATTTAACAGCCAAAGATTTGATTCTGACAATCCTCGGTGATATAACCACCGATGGCGCTACCTACCGTGCGATGGAATTTACTGGTGATGCCGTCTTCGCACTGAATATGGACGAACGGATGACACTCACCAACATGGCAATTGAAGCCGGCGGCATGAACGGCATTATCGCAGCGGATGAGGTGACCGAAGCGTACGTGAAAGAACGTTCGGGCAAGCCATACGAAATTTTCAACAGCGATGGTGACGCCGTGTATTTTGCCGAGTATCGTTACAATGTGAACGAGCTTGATCCGGTCGTGGCCAAACCACATAGTCCGGACAATCGTGATACGGTTCGCAATGTGCAGGGCACAAAATTAACGAAATGTTATCTCGGTTCCTGTACCGGTGGCAAGCTTTCGGATTTTGAGTATGCTGCACGTATTCTTGATGGACGGAAAGTAAGCGTCAAAACTCACATTGTACCGGCCACCACATATGTAAATGAGCAGTTGGATAAACGCACTTACAATGGCAAAACCCTGCGCACAATTTTTCAGGACGCCGGATGTATTATTGAACAATCATCCTGCGCCGCATGCCTGGGCGGGCCGATTGATACCGTTGGTCGAGCGGTCGATCGCGATGTGATTATTTCATCCACAAACCGGAATTTCCCGGGACGCATGGGTAGCAAGCAGGCGGATGTGTATTTGGCATCGCCGCTGACGGTTGCAGCATCGGCAGTTAAAGGCGTAATTACGGATCCACGAGAATTTATTAGTTAATTTTAATTAATTTGGAGTGTAGTTATTGTTTGACTGCACTCCACTATAAAAAGAAAGCGTAAATCATGAATACTATCATCCAGGGAAAAGCCTATGTATTAGGTGACAACATCGATACCGATCAAATTATTCCGGCTGAGCATTTGGTGTACAGTTTGAGCGATCCGGAAGAATCGAAAAAATATGGTCATTTTGCGTTGTCCAGTGTGCCGACTGAGCAGGCGGGACTTCCCAATGGTCGAATACCATTTATTAATGGTGAGAATACTGAATCTGAATACAATATAATTATTGGCGGTTCAAATTTTGGTTGCGGATCATCGCGTGAGCATGCGCCATTTGCATTGATGAAAGCTGGCGTGAAAGCAATTGTTGCTGAATCGTACGCACGAATTTTCTATCGTAATTCCGTTGATGGCGGATTTGTAGTGCCGTTTGAATCAGTCAATGGTTTAAAAAAGAGTATCAAGACCGGTGATGAGGTCGAGATCGATCTCGCAAAAAATCAAATAACGAATAAAACAGAAGGCGCGACATACAAACTCAAGCCGCTTGGCGATGTAATGCCGATCATCGAACAAGGCGGCCTGTTTGAGTATGCGCGTAAGACAAATATGCTTGGTTAAATGGAATTGTGGTTTTGTTGGGAATTGAGTAGCCTTTAAAGCTGTGAATACTCCCTGATCATACCTGAGGGCGTAATCGTCTCCCTTCGAACGGGGAATATGCGCGGCTTTTTACAAGAATGATTCTCCATTTGAGGGCGACAATCCAGTGCGTTTTTCAGCGCTGGGGGAAAAGATTTCATCCCGCCCGCTTGCGGGCAATAGGATGAAATCTGGGGGATGTTCCCGCGTGGCTGTAATTTACATCGACAGAACCAGGTCAACCAAGCGCCAAACAAGGAAGCAGGTAAGTCATGGTGGACAAAAGTGACCTAATCGAATTATTTGATACAACATTACGGGATGGTACACAAGCTGAAGGGGTGAATGTATCCATCCATGATAAATTAAATATCACGAAACAACTGGATGCATTCGGAATTGACATCATTGAAGGCGGCTGGCCCGGAAGCAATCCTAAAGATAAAGAATACTTTCAAAAAATCAGATTGCTTGATTTGAAACACGCGCGAATTACCGCATTTGGCTCGACTGCCCGATTTCCGGATAAAGTTGAATCGGATGCAAATTTAAACGCTTTAATTGAAGCCGAAACTCCGGTTGTTTCCATTTTCGGAAAGACCTGGCGCTTTCATTCCGAAAAAAGTCTTGGACTTACCGACGCTCAGAATGAAGAATTGATATTTAAATCGGTGAAGTTTTTGAAGGATCACGGGCGTCATGTTGTATTTGACGCCGAACATTTTTTTGATGGTTATAAGGACGATGCCGATTTTGCCATCCGTATGCTCAAAGCTGCGGAACAGGGCGGCGCCGACGTATTGGTATTGTGCGATACCAATGGGGGCACTCTACCCGGTGAAGTTGCCCGGATCGTGCAGGATGTCAAAATGAATCTTAACAAACCGCTTGGTATTCACGCGCACAATGACGGCGATCTCGGTGTGGCTAATACGCTGGCTGCTGTTGAGCAAGGCGTGCGGCATGTACAGGGTACAATCAACGGAATTGGTGAGCGCTGTGGGAATGCCAATCTGGCGACCATCATCCCAAATCTGTATCTGAAAATGGGGCTGCGCGCTAATGAACATGTAAAACTGGATAAAATCACGTCGCTATCCCATTTCATCTATGAAGTGACAAACATGACCCCGAATAATCATATGCCGTATGTTGGGAAATCCGCATTTGCGCATAAGGGCGGAATTCACGTTAGTTCCGTGCTTAAAGACAGCCGGATGTACGAGCATGTTGATCCATCAACCGTTGGCAACAAGCAGACCGTGGTGGTTTCGGATTTGTCGGGGCAGAGCAACATCCGATACAAGGCGGAAAAGCTGGGCATTGAACTGCCGGAAGGCCGTGATTTTAGCAGCAAGTTTGTTCAGGATATAAAAACATTGGAATATGAAGGATTGCAATTCGATGGCGCCGAAGCATCATTTGAATTGCTGCTCCGTTCCGAATTAAATCATTATCAACCGTATTTTGAAATCACGTATTCCAAAGTTAACGTCATGTTTAACGAGCGTGGTGATGATTATTCCGAAGCCGTATTGAAAGTCAAAGTCGGTGATGAAGAAGAACACACCGCTGCCGATGGCGACGGCCCGGTGAATGCACTGGATAATGCCATGCGAAAAGCATTGACACGATTCTATCCGGAAATTGCCGATATGCACCTTGTTGATTATAAAGTGCGTGTCCTGGGTGAACAGAATGGTACCGGCGCAAAAGTTCGTGTTCTAGTGGAATCGAGCGATAATACGGATGTGTGGTCAACCGTTGGCGTTTCGACCAATATCATTAAAGCAAGCTTGCAGGCGCTGAGTGACGCGATGAACTACCGGTTGTATCATTATAAAAATTCCAAGTAGCATATAGGAAATTTTGAATATTGTGTATAACCGTGTACGCTGACTAAAGTAAATTTGAAGTATTGACATCGGTAATAGTCAATCACAAAAAAAATCACAAACAGTACTAAATCCGGATTTAAATTTCTGAATCCGGACTTTCTATAAATGAGCGCATTCTAAAAACCACTAATTGCACCAATGGACACGAATTTGAACATATAAAGTCTTTTAAAACCAATACATCGAAGGACACATCTGCCTATGGCACGATTAGTGAAAATTCATGCCATTCGTGGTGAAAAACTTTTTAAAGTAAACTTATAAATACAAGGCAGGGAAGAGAGCACAATGTCTACACTCGTCATGAAATTCGGAGGCACCTCCGTTGGTAGTGCTGATGCTATAAATAAAACTGCAGCAATTGTACTTGAACATGCACCTAAATGGGATCGTATCGCAGTTGTCGTGTCGGCCATGTCCGGGGTGACCAATGCGTTGGTTAAAGGCGCAGAAACCGCCGCGTGCGGTGATGATAAAACATATCTTGATTTACATCACGATTTAAAGCAAAAGCATATTCAGGCGATTGATAGTCTGATTTCAAGTGATTCTGAAAAAGAAGCGCTTGGCAAGGCTATTAACGAAATATTGGATGAATTTTCAATTTTATGTCATAGTGTTTTTATTCTGGGAGAAGTGACGAATCGTGCGTTGGATACGATAACTTCTTTGGGTGAGCGTATTTCCGCACAAATAGTGGCAGCCGTGCTTCGGCAAAAAGGCGCAAAAAGTGAAGCTGTGAAATCTACGGAACTGGTCGTCACCGATGACAATTTTCAGAATGCCATGCCGATCATGGATGCGACAAATCACAAAGTGAATGTGAACCTGGTGCCGTTGCTGAATGACGGCGTGATTGCTGTGGTAACCGGTTTTATGGGTGCAACTCGTAACGGGATCACGACCACACTGGGGCGTGGCGCCAGCGATTACATTGCTTCGATTTTAGGGCTCGCACTTAAAGCTGATGAAGTCTGGATCTGGACGGACGTCGATGGTGTCATGACCGCTGCCCCGAATATCGTGCCGGATGCGAAAATTATTCATGAACTCACGTATAGTGAAGTCGGTGAACTGGCGTACTTTGGCGCTAAAGTGCTGCATCCGCAAACCATTCGTCCGGTCGTTGAGGGGGGAATTCCGTTATGTGTGAAAAATACATTTAATCCCACCTGTCCGGGTACCAAGATTGTGGCTGAACCATCGGGGAAGAATGGTGCGGTTAAAGCGGTCACATCAATAAAAAATCTTAGCATGATCACGGTCGAAGGCCGCGGCATGATGGGGGTTCCCGGTATTGCTGCGCGGACGTTTGCTGCGGTGTCCCGACAGAACGCCAACGTACTGATGATTTCGCAGGCATCTTCAGAACAATCGATTAGTTTTTTCATCCCATCCAACAAGGTGAATAGCGTTGTCAAATCGCTGCAGGATGAATTTTCGGTTGAAATTCAGCGACGCGATATCGATCGCATTGTCTCGTTGGATAATGTCGTCATCGTTAGCGCCGTGGGCGCCGGAATGCGAGGGACACCCGGTGTGGCAGCCCGTATTTTTCAGGCGTTGGGTGAATCCAATATTAATGTCGTGGCGATTGCCCAGGGTTCATCCGAATGCAGTATTTCGCTGGTGGTCATGGACGAACAATCGGACGATGCTGTGCGACAGATACATCAGAAGGTAATTATGAAGAAGTGAGACGGTAAATGTCAGTAAATAGTGAATTGTAAATCAATGCCATAATGTTAAGCGATTATGCTATTATAACGTTCGTTCATACTTCGACTTCGCTCAGTATGAAGCGGTCGCAGACTTCACCCTGAGCCCTTCGTCAAGCTCAGGATATACTCCGTCGAAGGGTGAGGCTTTCCTTAGATTTCTGGATTTGACCTTAACTTAATGGCATTGAATTGTAAATAGAGAATAGTAAATAGTCAATTGAAAAACGGTGTTCATCATATTATATGAAAATATCAAATTCAGTTCATGCCCTTAAACATATCTTCTACATTCCCGTCGGACCCGATCAAAAGCTTGAACGATTTGTTTACAGCTACATTATCTTCGGGAAGAAATCTATCCACTTGATCGACAGCGGCGTTGCTGATTCCAGCAGTGCAATCCTGGAATATGTTGTCCAGCAGGGTCGCCCGGTCAATGAAATCAATACTCTCATTTTGACGCATTCCCACCCCGATCATATCGGCTCGGCAAGGTTATTAAAGGACCAGATCGGCTGCCAGGTGTTGGCGCATCAGAATGAACGATCCTGGATCGAAGATGTCGATCAACAGTTTGCTGATCGGCCGGTTCCCGGATTCAAAACCTTCGTTAATCAATCTGTAAAAGTCGACCGATGTATTGATGATGGCGACGTGCTTGAACTCGACAATGAACTTTCGATTCGCGTATACCGTACGCCCGGTCATTCGAGCGGATCAATTTCAATGTATTTACCCAGCGAACATGTGCTTTTCTGTGGCGATGCCATTCTGTTGCCCGGCAGCCTGCCGATTTATGATGATATGGCCACGGCCGTTTCATCATTGGAAAAATTGCAACGAATTGATGGTATCCAGCACCTGCTGTCATCCTGGGACGATCCGTGTGATGGCGCTGCAATGACTGAAAAGATTCAGCAAAGCATTGGTTATTTCAGGAAAATTCATCAGGTTGTTTCAGGCGTTGAAAACGCGAAAACGCTGGCGCCGATGGAATTGTGCGAACGCGTCATCCCGCAGATGGGATTGCCGCCGGTTGCGGTGAATCCGTTGGTCGCAAGGTCGTTTCAGTCAAATCTCAATATTTCTGATAATCGATAAAAATCAGATATATTAAATTCCTCTCCAAATTAATAAGGAAAAGGTACATGAAAATTTGCTGCTTTGATCTGGAAGGCGTGTTCACCCCGGAAGTATGGATTAATGTTGCGCTGCGCACCGGTATCGATGACCTGAAACTGACGACCCGCGACATTTCCGATTACAACGTGTTGATGAAACGACGGCTCGGCCTTTTGAATCAATATGGTATCAGTCTGAAAAAAATTCAGGACGTCATCGCCGGTATGGATTTGCTGCCCGGCGCCCGGGAATTTTTGGATTGGGTGAGAACTGAAACACAGGTCATTATTCTTTCCGATACGTTTGAAGAATTTGGCATGCCATTTATGAAGAAATTGGGTTACCCCACATTGTTTTGCCATAATCTCGAGGTCGGCGATAACGGCATGATTACCGATTATAAAATCCGTATTCCCGATCACAAACGGGAGTCAGTCGTGGCGTTAAAGAAATTAAATTATGAAATCATCGCCGCCGGCGATTCGTATAATGACACATCGATGTTGAAGGAAGCGCATCACGGCATTCTGTTCAGACCACCGCAGAATGTCAGCGATGAATTTCCGCAATTCCCTGTCGCCACGGATTATGGTGAATTTAAGGCGTTGCTTTCAGAGAAGTTAGAGCTTTGAAAGCAGGTAATCGGTGATGAAGAGACACGGGGGTCACCGATTACCGATTACTGATTACCGATAACCTGTCACCGGTCCGTTATTAATGAAAAAGATCGTTATAAAAAAACAAACCATTTTCAAATCAAATAAACGAGGTCTACCATGGCTTACACCAGTTGGCTGCAATGTGTTCGCGGATGCGATGCAAAATATTCAATTTTCGATGTAATTTACCGTTGTGAGAAATGCGGCGGTTTGCTCGATGTGGAGCACGATGTGAATGCATTGACTGAAACCAGCGCCGCTGACTGGCGCGCCCAACTGGAACAGCGTATGCTGGCCCAACAATGGCCGCTGAACAGTGGTGTGTGGAACAAAAAAGAATGGGTGTGCCCGCAAATCGATGTTGAAAACATTGTGTCGCTTGGCGAAGGCAACAGCCCGTTGCAGCCAGCGTTCCAATTTGGCGAGTCGATTGGTATTCCTCAATTATGGGTGAAGCAATGCGGCACAACACACACCGGCTCATTTAAAGATTTGGGGATGACGGCGCTCGTTTCCGTTGTTAATCATATGATGAAACAGGGCAGCAACATTCAGGCAGTTGCCTGTGCTTCCACGGGTGATACCTCAGCAGCGTTGGCGGCATACGGTGCGGCTGCAGGTATGCCAACGATTGTGTTTCTCCCCAAAGGCAAGATTTCCACAGCTCAGCTTGTGCAACCCATCGCCCACGGTGCGCTGGTGCTGGCGCTCGACACTGATTTTGACGGATGTATGAAGATTGTGCAGGAAGTAACCGCAGATCAATCCATCTACCTGGCAAATTCCATGAATTCCCTGCGGATCGAGGGCCAGAAGACCGTGGGGATGGAAATCGTTCAGCAAATGGGCTGGAGTGTCCCTGACTGGATTGTGATTCCCGCGGGCAATCTTGGAAATGTATCGGCGTTGGGAAAAGGATTGTTGTTGCTGCAAAAACTGGGCTTAATTGATAAACTCCCCCGAATCGCATGTGCGCAGGCTAAACATGCAAATCCACTTTATTTAAGCTTCAAAACTGACTACACCGAGTATAAGCCGGTGCAGGCAAAGAAAACGTTGGCCAGCGCGATTCAGATCGGCGCGCCTGTCAGCTACGAACGTGCGGTCAAAGCATTAAAATCATTCGATGGCATCGTTGAACAGGCGTCTGAAGATGAACTGGCCAATATTGCCGCTCAGGCCGATCGCACGGGATTGTACGCCTGCCCACAAACTGCAGTCGCCATGTCCGCTATGAAAAAGCTTGTGGATAACGGCATCATTCAGCGCGATCAGCGTGTTGTTGTTATTTCCACGGCTCACGGCTTAAAATTCAGCGGCTTCAAAGTCAATTATCACGACCGGAACCTGCCGGACGTTAGTCCGCTACATGCCAATCCACCGGTAGAGCTACCGGCCGATGTGGATACTGTGAAAAAGGCAATTGCCCAGCGGTTTAACTAACCATCTAATTTTTAAATATTAATTTCTGAGTACTCATATTGGATGAACACTACCAAAATGAAATGGGAGAACTACGTCCATATTTTAGGCATTTATTGTAATTGACAAATTCATACGCAAGCTGTTAGTTGTTGGTTTTTTGCCAACAGCCAAAGACCAATAGCAGATAGCAAATTGTAACGGCTGAAAGCCGATTGCTAATCGCTGATAGCTTCAAAATAAGGGAGGATAAAATGAAAGACTGGAATCCTGATTTATATCTGAAATTTAAAAATGAACGCGCACAACCGTCAATTGATCTTGTTAGCAGAATCCACACGAATTATTCACCCACCAGCATAATCGATATCGGTTGTGGGCCCGGAAACAGCAGTCAGGTGCTTGTTGAACGTTGGCCTGATGTAAAGGTTGTAGGTTTGGATAATTCACCGAGCATGATCGAAAAGGCAAAACAGGACTATCCCGGCCAGGAATGGATATTGGCTGATGCAGCCCAATTTGTAGCTGATATGAAATTCGATATTTTGTTCTCGAACGCCACGATTCAATGGGTGCCGGATCATGCTGAATTAATCCGAAAATTTCGAGATATGCTTTCGGATCGCGGACTTCTCGCCGTGCAAATACCGCTGTTTTGGGATATGCCACTTGGCAAGGCAATCAAACAAGTTGCAAGTGAAGCGCGTTGGAACAAATTAACGACCGGTGTATCTGAACTGCTTACGATACGAAATCCGTCGTTTTATTATAACGAGCTGGCGAAATACTTTAATTCAATTGAAATGTGGGTGACCGACTATATTCACGTCATGGAATCACACATGGCCATCCTGGAAATGATCAGCAGCACCGGTTTACGGCCATATCTTGATCGATTGGAAAATGATGAGAAACGACAATCATTCGAAAATGATGTGCTTGCGCAGATTAAAATAAACTATCCGGTGCAGGAAAATGGGAATGTTCTCTTTCCGTTTAAGCGTTTATTTTTTATTGGATCGAATTAGTACCTACACGAACTTTTGTACCGTTTTATTCATTGTTCCCGGTTGATTTTCATGTCATAATATCAACAATCCGTAGTCCGAATGATTTTAATGTGATTATCAATCGGGAAGCCATTATAACTCTTCAAATAAAGACTTACCATGATGTTTCAATCTAAACCTGCAAATACTCGTGGAATGCTGTATTAGTCAAGCATTTTCAATCCAATTTAAATTTCATAGACCGCCTGTATAGCCGTACAACATCTGTATCAAATCATGATATAATTTTGATTCCGAATAAGATATTTTTCACTTGATTTTTTTACGTATTTCCAGTATTTTAACTCATTATATTTTCCCCCTTTTCAAATCAACAATACGGTATCTTTCCCACAATCCGATTGTAATATCAGGAGACTTTCGTGAATGAATTTCCAGTCCTGCAGACCAAACGTTTGATATTGCGGGCGTTCAAAATGAATGATGCCCCGGTCGTTCAGTTTTTGGCAGGAGATTTTGCCATTGCCGACACGACATCCACAATTCCGCATCCCTATCCCAATGGCGCTGCTGAAGACTGGATTTCTACACATGAAACCGACTTGTTAATGGATCGAGGTATTGATTGGGCAATTGCTCGCAGACAGGATTCTTGTTTGATTGGGGCAATTACAATCAGGATTAAAGAAAATGAAAAAGCGGAAATTGGTTACTGGATCGGAAAACCATACTGGGGGCAAGGTTATTGCAGCGAAGCAGCACAGGAAGTGTTGGAATACGGATTTTTAGTGAAAGGTTTGAATCGGATTTACGCATTCCATTTTTCACGTAATCCGGCTTCGGGGCGGGTGATGCAAAAAATAGGGATGAATCAGGAAGGAATTTTACGCCATCATGAAAAACGGTGGGGTAAATATGAAGATCTGGTTGTGTATGGGATTCTACGGACTGAATTTAATCAGATAAATTCCACTAATTAGCTAAAGTCTGAATTTCTTTACTGAATTACATGAATTATGAGATATGTATTGACTTAAAATATAGTTGGAATTAAATTATCTTCACGCCAAGAGTGAAATATAATTAATGAGCCCATTCTAAAAACCGCGAATTACACGAATGGACGCGAATTGAAATTTATTAAGTCTTATAAAAACAATGCGCCGAAGGACGAATCTGCCTATGGCATGATTGGTGAAAATTAGTGAAATTCGTGGTTAAGCTCTTTTTAGAGTAGACTCATTAATAACAATCTACTAAATTTATAAAGCAACCATATTGAGATTCACGTTTCGTTTTGGAAATTTGGGTAAAACGAAAATCAAATCCCGAACCGGAAAAAGGCATGATGTATTTTCTAAGAAGTACGCTGAGTAGTAGTACTATTATTCTCTCTTTTTTTTCTTTGTTTACAGCAAATGGATTCGCTCAGGCGGATATGCTGCGCTTAAATGAAGTAATGTCTTCGAATAGCTCAACAATTGCCGATGAAGACGGTGATTCCCCGGACTGGATCGAGCTATACAACAATAGCAATCAGGTCATCTCACTCGATGGCTGGGGATTGTCCGATAACCGGAACGTTCCGCTAAAATGGGTTATGCCCCAGATGGATTTGCAACCCAAACAATTTTTATTAATTTTTGCTTCTAATAAAGATCGATCGTCGTGGACAACGCACTGGGAAACTGTGGTCGATTGGGGGGATAACTGGCGTTACGATTTGGGGAGTTCGAGTATCCCTTCAAGCTGGATTCAACCGGGGTACGATGATAGTCAATGGCAAACCGGTCCCAGTGGATTTGGATTTAGTGACGGGGATGACGCAACCGTTATTTCTCAAACGATGTCCGTTTTTTTACGAACCGAATTTCAGATTACCGATCTACAACAAATTGAATCTGCGGTTTTTCATATTGATTACGATGATGGCTTTGTCGCCTATTTAAATGGGCATGAAATCGCCAGGGCTAATCTCGGCACAGCGGGGATTCAGCCAAGTTATGATCTCGCGACAGACACCTGGCGCGAAGCTGAAATGTATCAAGGCGGTGACCCGGAAATGTACGTACTCGATTCCGATTTGGCATGGCTTCAACAAGGGACGAATGTACTGGCGGTCGAAGTACATAATTCCGGTAGTACATCATCGGATCTGTCCGCAATTCCGTTGTTAACGTTGGGTATGAATGTTGTACCGGCATCACCGCGCGGCCCATCCAAATATCTTGCATTTTCCTCCACCAATTTACATACAAATTTCAAGATTTCGTCCGATGGTGAGAGCATTTATTTATCGGACAACAATAGTCAATTAATTGATAGTGTGGCTGTTCCTTCGCTTCAAAGGGATATAGCTTATGGACGTTATCCGGATGGAGCGGATAATTGGCGACTGATGAGTAATCCGACGCCCGGAAGCGCGAACGATGCAAGTGGTTTTGCCGAAAAAGCAGACATGCCACAATGCTCCCATCAAGCCGGATTTTATACAAATCCATTTGACTTGACTGTCACAGCATCGGATCCCCAGGCTGTTATTCGCTATACGACCGATGGCGGTATCCCTGATGCCAGTTCACCTGCGATAAGTAGATCGGTCAGGATCAATAAAACCATGGCAGTCCGATTACGTGCATTTGTAGATGGCAAGCTTCCCAGTGATGTGGTAACACACACTTTCTTAATTGACGAATCGATTCAACTGCCGATAGTTTCCATTACCACGGCTCCGGAAAATTTATGGGATGAACAAACAGGAATTTATGTGTTGGGACCGGATGATTATGAACACGGAAATTCGTATAGTGGCGCCAACTTTTGGGAAGAGTGGGAACGCCCGATTCACATTGAATTCTTTGAAAATGATGGTACTCTCGGTTTTGAAACAGGCGCGGGAATAAAAATATTTGGCGGCTGGAGCCGAGCCCGAGCGCAAAAATCCGTTGCAATTTTCTTTCGTGGTGAATATGGCTTAAGCGAACTGGATTATCCGATATTTCCGTGGCTACCGTTCACGAAGTATCAGGCATTTATCTTGCGCAACGGCGCCAACGATTGGGGCCGCACCTGGTTCAGCGATGCCACCATGACCACACTTGTCGAACCACTTGATCTGGAAATGCAGGCCTATCGGGCATGCGTGACCTTCATTAATGGTGAATATTGGGGCATCCTGAATATTCGTGAAAAAATGAATGAGCATTACATTGCATCGCATCATCATGTTGATCCGGACGAAATCGATATGCTTGAGTTCAGTGGTAATCCGATTCATGGCGATGCATCGCATTATCAACGGATGCTTGACTATATAAATTCAAATGATATGACAAATCCCAATCATTATGCCCAGGTGCAGCAATGGATGGAAACTGATAACTTTATTGATTATTTTGTGAGTGAAATTTATTTCGATAACCGCGACTGGCCGGGGAATAATATCAAATACTGGCGGCCACGCACCGATGATGGCCGTTGGCGCTGGATGCTGTATGACACTGATTTCGGATTTGGCGTAAATGCCTATGGCAGTGGCGGTAATGCGCATGCTTACGATTACAACACGCTGGCGTTCGCGCTCAGTCCCACGCAGACCCCTAATCATCATGGCAATCCGCCATGGTCGACTGAGCTTGCGCGCGGACTGATAAAAAATAAATCATTTCGGAATGACTTTATTAATCGTGCTTGTGATTTGTTCAATTCGTTATTTGAAGCTGAACGTGTGGTTAATCATATAGATTCGCTTGCAGCGATCATCGAACCGGAAATGCAACGGCATATTACACGCTGGAATCAATCGTCGTGGTGGTTTCCCGGCACGTTGGGCTGGTCATCCATTAATACCTGGTACGGATATGTCGATGTGATGCGCGAGTATGCACAAAACCGTGTTCCTTATATGAAAGCCCATATTCGTCAGCAATTCGATTTGCCGGGAATATCCAATGTCAAACTGGACGTGGAACCTGTAGGCGCCGGTTCCATTGCGATTAATAAAATTACTCCGGGCGATTTTCCCTGGCGCGGAAGTTATTTCCAGGGCGTTCCTGTACCATTGGTGGCGCATCCAAAGCCCGGTTTTAAATTTAGAGGTTGGAAAGGCGATGTTTCCGGGAGTGCAATTTTCATCGCTCCTGAACTTTCTTCAAGTCCATCGATTACGGCTGTTTTTGAAAAAGATAATAGCCCGATTCCAAACGTTGTCTTCAATGAAATTAATTACAATGCCGCTCAGGATGCAGACTGTGGTGATTGGATTGAACTTTATAACGCAGAAACCACAACCGTTGATTTAAGCGGCTGGGCCTTAATGGATGAAGATGTTCAACATCAGTTTACCATCCCATCGGGTACTTCATTGGCCGCAAACAGTTTTCTGGTTTTGGCTCGCGATACAACTGCCTTCCGCAATATTTTCACCAATGCCGGACCATTAGTCGGGAATTTCGATTTTGGCTTAAATAACAAAGGCGAGTTGCTGCGCTTGTACGATAGCAGCATTCGATTTGTTGATTCCGTTCGCTACGATGACACTCCCCCCTGGCCGCAAGATGCTGATGGTGTTGGCTCTTCACTGGAATTAATCAATCCGGATTTGGATAACGAACATGTGGAAAGCTGGCGGGCATCGATTGGGCATGGCACGCCCGGTGCGATTAATTCTGTGTTTAATAATACAGCGGTTATTGATTATGCTAAGCAATTGCCGATGACAACCCGGATTGATGGTAATTATCCCAATCCGTTTAATCCTGAGACGACGATTCATTATACCTTGGCGAAAAGTGGATTGGTAACGTTGGCTGTTTTTGACGTGACTGGTCGGCATGTTGAGACGTTGATTAATGCTCATGAATCCGTTGGAGCGCATTCGGTAACGTGGAATGCTCGAGATCATGCTTCGGGTATTTATTTTATACGATTACAATCGGATGATGGGGTGTTTGTGAAGAAGATGGCGTTGGTACAATAGCAGATGTTAAGGTTTTCCCGCCAATAATTCTTCTTTCTCTGATTTCCCGGATAATTCAAATATTGACAAACCAGGTTTTTGATAAAAACCTGGTTTGTACTTTAATTTTGGACTTGTTGTTTAGATATACCTGAAACGGTCAGATTTTAAATATTTATGTAAGTTTTGCTTTCTCTCAATTTGGGCTTTTTTAGTTAACAGCCAAAGACTAATAGCCGATAGCGATAAGAAATAAAGAATGTTCAATTAATGGCCGTGGGAAGTACAGATTAAATTTACCTCAACGATATCTTACTTCGTGTTTTCTTTGTGCATTTGTGACCTGGTGGCAGAATGAACACTATTTTAGAACCTCAAAATAAGGAAAAGTAAGCACATGAAATCCAAAAAACAAATTCGACTTGCTCATGTTTTCCTAAGTCTAGGAATAGTGATTTTTCTTCAATGTGCACAGCAAACGGTTCCCCCTACAGCTAAAAAAATCCCCAAACAACTTACTATCCACGGTGATACGCGAACCGATAATTACTTCTGGCTACGTGAACGAGATAATCCTGAAGTCATTAACTACCTGAAGGCGGAAAACAAATATCTTGAACAAGTAATGAAACCGCACAAGAAATTGATGCAACACATTTATGATGAAATGGTTGGACGCATTAAACAGGATGATGATACGGTCCCGTATTTGGAAAATGGATACTACTACTATCGCCATTACGAAGAGGGAAAAGAATTCCCAATTTACATGCGTAAAAAAGGTTCGCTTGAAGCTGCGGATGAAGTGATACTCGATGTAAACCAACTGGCAAAGGGACATGATTATTTTTACGTCAATAGCGTTAATGTCAGCGATGATAATAGATTCGTTTCCTTTGGTGTGGATACAGTCAGCCGGCGTCAATACACTATTCATTTTAAAAATCTGGAAACCGGTGAAATGCTGACGGATAGCATTCCCAATACATTGGGAAGTTCCTGTTGGGCTAATGATAATAAGACGGTGTTCTATGCCGTCAAGGATAGTACATTGCGGCCGTTTAAAATTATGCGCCATGTGTTGGGAACCAATGTTGCTGACGATGCGGAAATTTTTATTGAGACAGATAATACATTCGACGCATTTGTTTTCAAATCGAAATCCCGTAAATATATTTTTATCGCTTCGTACAGCACCCTTTCAACAGAGTACCGTTTCATCGATGCTGACCGGCCACTCGATGCATTCAAGACCATCCAGACCCGGCAAAAGGATTTGGAGTATTCAGTTTCTCATTACAACGAAAAGTTTTATATTCTTACCAATGACCAGGCCAATAATTTTCGCCTGATGGAAACCGATGTCCGGCATACGCAGAAACGTTACTGGAAAGAGGTGATTCCCCATCGTGCTGATGTGTTGCTGGAAGACGTTGAAATATTCAAAGACGAGTTGGTGTTGCAGGAACGCAAAGATGGATTGACGCAGTTACGCATTATCAATCAAACCACTGGTAACGATCGATACGTCGATTTTGGTGAGCAAGTATATGTGGCAAATCCTGTTAATAATTATGAATTCGACACCGAATGGCTGCGTTATTCCTACTCGTCACTGACAACACCCAATTCAGTGTATGATTACAACATGACAACCGGTGAAAAAAAATTGCTGAAGGAAGAAGAAGTGCTCGGCGGTTTTGATCGAAATAATTATCAGGCCGAAAGATTGTTCGCAACTGTCAATGATAGCGTGAAAATTCCAATTTCGCTGGTGTATCGGAAGGGACTGGTGAAGGATGGCACAAATCCGCTTTTACTGTACGGCTATGGTTCCTATGGTTATAGTATTGATCCCGATTTTAGTTCATCCCGGCTGAGCCTGCATGATCGTGGATTTGTTTACGCGATCGCCCATATACGTGGAGGTCAGGTGATGGGGCGGCAATGGTATGAAGATGGCAAGCTGCTAAATAAGAAAAATACATTTACGGATTTTATTGACTGTGCTGAATATCTCATTGATCAGAAATACACTAATCCCAATAAATTATTTGCTGCGGGGGGCAGCGCTGGTGGTCTGTTGATTGGCGCCGTCGTAAATATGCGTCCTGATTTGTTCAAAGCCGTCATTGCAGCCGTTCCCTGGGTGGATGTAGTCACGACCATGCTGGATGAAAGCATCCCATTAACCACCGGGGAATACGATGAATGGGGCAATCCCAACAAGAAGGAATATTACGATTACATGCTGTCGTATTCTCCCTACGACAACGTGAAAGCCCAGGCCTACCCGGCGATGCTGGTTACAACTGGCTTGCACGACTCTCAGGTGCAATACTGGGAACCAGCAAAATGGGTCGCCAAATTACGGGCAATGAAAACAGACAATCATCTCTTGTTGTTGCACACACAGATGGAAGCCGGCCACAGCGGCAAAGCCGGCCGGTTCGAGCGATACAAGGAAACTGCACTGGAATATACATTCCTGCTGGATCAGGCAGGGATTAAGAAGTAGCATAATTTGGTGTGGTTTTATCGATCAATCATCATGATGAATGCACAAACCTGGTTTCTCGATTTCCACAGTTCAGAAGAATTACGAAACAGATGCAATAGTTTAGTAACCATTCACCGAGTGGACGCGCTACGCACTTCTATCCCAACGTAAATGCTTGGACATCAGAAATAAAAGCTACGTTGAATCAAATAAAAGTGTGTAGCACGTTCACATTTCAAATGCTCGTGAACACATATATATTTTTATTCTAAAACTATTTCCCAATATTTCCTTAAGCTTGTAAAAACTTTCCCGAAGAAATATAAGGAGCACGGTGCCTCATAAATGCCATTCACATTTCCATCACATGCAGCGGCGGTAATTCCGATCTATCATTACCGGCCAAAATGGTTCAGTATTACGGCGCTGGTAGTCGGATCAGCCGCACCGGACCTTGCGTTCATGCTATATGTGGCAGATGATCTTGGACATCGGTTATCAGGTGCTGTATTGGTGTGTTTGCCGTTTGGTGTGATATTTACGGTGTGGGTAGAAAAAGTGCTGGTACCGGTACTAAAAGCGAAGTTACCGGCAATGTTGTTCATTAATTTCCCTAACATGCTGGCAATTGAGCGACCTAAATTGAATGTCCGTGAAATTATCGTCATCAGTTATTCGGTATTGATCGGTACAATGACACATTTGTTGCTGGACGGCTTATCCCACGACGATATGTGGCTGTCACGGCATATCTATCCCAAAGTCGGTATTCATATGTTTGAACGTTATTATAGCATAGAAACCGGAGTATGGATAATCTTTACGATTGCCGGTGCACTTATTGTGTGGCGATATTTGGCGGTGCGTTTTCCGAGTCAGGTGTTCATTAAATTTCGAGAATTGATGCCGTTTGTGATAGTGGGAGCGGTCGCTATCATCACAGGTACGTTGTGGGCATTTTTTCTGGATCACTCCATGTTTTTGAAAATTGCCATTTCACGCTCTGTCGCAATCGCACTGTTTATTTCATTTTCAATGTGGAGATTATTTCTTAAACAAAGGGAAAATTCACTCTTTACAAAAGGAAAGTAACTGAAATAAATTTTCATAGTATGGATTCTATAATTAATGCTGTAGATTTAATTAATGAATTGCAGCTATAAAATCTTCAATTATTGAACGGATATTTTTCATGCTTACCGTGAAAATTTATTTAAAAGAACTGCTATGATTGATCGTACCGAGAAAAAAGAATTTATCAGACAACTGGCGCAGCGAATGAACACTGACGAATTAACAGCTAGTCAATGGCTTGAAGCTGTAACTGAAACGTTGATTGAAAATTTCAAAATTGGCAAAGGTGTTACTTCGACTGGATTTGGTGGATTTTATGTTAATCCGACATCCTCCACATGGGCCTTTAAATTTAATCCAGGACAAAAAATTCGTTCACTTATGGGCTGGTCATCGACACACAAGCAGCAAGATTAATGTTCGAAATAATACACAGTTAATATAGAAAAGAAGTATCCATTCAACCGTGCTGTCATTCCGGCACGCCAAGGCGGGACTGGATTCCGCGTTTTCTGTCCCGACGCGTCGGGAGAATTTCCTTAATACCTACGTTTGGATGAAGGAGATTCCGGTATTTGATCCACAAGAACAGTGGATCAAAACCGGAATGATATGCTCCGCTGAATAACTACGAAAAGAAATGCAATAACCAACAGAGGTCAACCATGAAAATTTCCAAAGCAGTGATCACCGCCGCAGGGCGGAAGCAGCGGACGCTGCCGTTGCAGACATTGATTGACAGTGATGGCGCCGAGAAATCGGTGTTAAGCATTATTGTAGAAGAAGCACTCCGGGCTGGAGTGGATGAAATTTGTGTGGTGGTGCAACCCGGCGATGCCGAGCAATATGCCAAAGTCGCTGGCGATCATGCCGGACGGTTGCATTTTGTATCCCAACATGAAGCGTTGGGTTACGGACACGCTGTTTACTGCGCTCGGGATTTTGTGGGAAACGATCCATTTCTCCATTTGGTAGGTGACCATCTGTATGTAAGCCGTACCGAGACCGGTTGTGCCGAACAGCTTGTGACGCTCGCTTCAAAAAATGCCTGTGCTGTTTCCGCTGTTCAGGCAACGCGGGAAAATCTGTTGCCCTATTACGGTACTGTGCGCGGCGCCCGTGTAGCCGGCACTCAGGACCTTTATCAAATCGAAACTGTGGTCGAGAAACCCACACCCACCGAGGCTGAACAATCATTAATCGTTCCTGGCATGCGCGCCGGACATTATTTGTGCTTTTTCGGTATGCATGTGTTGACACCAACAGTGATGGATATACTCGGCAAGCTAATTCAGGCGTGCGGCGGTAACACTCGAGTCTCGCTGTCCGAAGCGCTGGATGAGCTGGCTGGTAAGGAACGTTATCTCGCTCTGGAAAAGCACGACTGGCGTTACGACGTCGGCGTGAAGTACGGTCTGTTAACTGCCCAGCTTGCCCTGGCGCTCAGCGGCAAAGATCGCGACGAGGTGCTGTCCAAATTAATTGAATTGCTGGCATTACGTGACCAACGTGCAACCGGGAGGTAGGGATGAGTATGTTGATTAATATAATCCGATCACAGGATAAGGCAGTGCGCGATCAGGCGCTGGATGCTTTCTGCAGGAATGCCTCGCTCGATCAACTTTGTGCGGAGTGTGCCGAGCTGGATTCATTTCGCCGTAGCAGTGACAATTTGTATGAACGTGTGCGGGCATTGTTTTTCCTGTACGCTGTGTATCGGTTTCATATCCCGGCTCGGTTGCCCGCTGATCAGATCGGCCGCGTACCGTTTGATGGTTACACGAATCTGTTGCAGCGCCGGTTCGAAGAAGCGATTGATATATTTCTCGGTATGCAGGCAAAACACGGATTGTCCGATGCAATCGCCAGTGCGTTAGCTGAATCGTATCACCGGCTTGGGTTCCAGACGTTAGCCAATCAGGTGCGCAAAAGTGTACGTTCCGTGGCTGGCAATCACTGGATGTTTCGCATTGGCCATCCCGCGGATCAGCCGTTACGGATTCGCCCCGAATTGTTACCCGACACCGGTGACCGCAGCAATCACCCGATTCTCCGCGAAACCACGCCTGTGCGCATGGATTTGACCCACAGCGGCTGGAGCGATATTTTCTTTCTCGGTATGGATTTCCCCGAAGGTGCGCGTGTGCTTAATGTATCGATTGATTTGTGCATCCGCGATATTTCCGGCATGAATAAACCGAAACCACCGGTGGAAGCCTATTTCCGTGTCATCGATCGCCCGGTGTTGCGACTCGTCAGCGTCGATCTGGAAGCAGTTGCCGAAATTACATCGTTGGCGGAGGTGTTCGATTTTGCCCGCGACTATCTCGGCCTATTGAAAGGCGCCGTGATCGCATCAGGTATTGTCCCGCCGGGAATGGAAGGCGCAGAACAACCGTTATCCGACGTGCTGGGACGTTTGGTCAAACCGGGCTATGGGATCGAAATTGTGAGCCAGGTAAATAATATCCCCAAAGGTTCGCGGCTGGCAGTGTCCACCAATTTACTGGCGTGCCTGATTTCCGTGTGCATGCGCGCCACTGGTCAAACCCGTTATCTCACCGGCCAGCTCGAAGAACATGAACGCCGGCTGGTGGCAGCCCGGGCAATTCTTGGCGAATGGCTTGGTGGATCCGGTGGTGGCTGGCAGGACTCCGGTGGCGTTTGGCCAGGCATTAAATTGATTCAGGGCGAAGAAGCTGCCGAGGGTGATCCGGAATTCGAAATCAGTCGCGGCCGGTTGCTGCCCAGTCATCAGGTCTTGACGGAAACTGATGTCTCTATGGAAACCCGCGAGCAACTTCAGCAAAGTTTAGTGCTGGTGCATGGTGGTATGGCGCAGGATGTCGGCCCGATTTTGGAAATGGTCACCGAAAAATACTTACTGCGTTCCGAATCTGAATGGAAGGGGCGGCAGGAGGCTATCAAGACGCTGGATTATATCATTGGTTACTTAAAATCCGGCGATGTCCATAATGTTGGCCTGGCCACGCATCGCAATTTCTTTGGCCCGATCCAGACGATCATCCCCTGGGCCAGCAATCTCTACACCGAAACAATTATCGATCGCGTACGCAGCGAGTTCATTGATGATTTCTGGGGATTCTGGATGCTCGGCGGCATGTCCGGCGGCGGCATGGGCTTCATTTTCCATCCGCAGAAAAAAACCAGTGCGCAGGTGAAATTGCAGGAAATTATGAGCACCGTCAAGCATGAGTTGGAGAACGGCGTGCCATTTGCCATGGAGCCGGTGGTGTACGATTTTGCCATTAATGAAAAGGGTACCACCGCGGAACTGCTGCACCATGACGACGCGCTGATGCCTGCCGGCTATTACACTCAAGCCGTACCATCTCTGTTGCGCAAGGAAGCGCGCCACATGAGCGCACTGCAACGGGCAGAGTTGGATCGGTTTAGCGAAGCCTGCAATGTCAATCCGCAACTCACTGGTATGATGCAAAAATTGTTCGAGCGATTGTTGCCACGTCCCGATCAAGTCGGGGCAGGTAAAAAGACGCTTCAGGAGCTGCTCGATGCTAATGGTTTTGATCTCGAGCAGCATGAACGCATCAAAGCGGATTTGCGCAGCGGACGGATTGGGCTGGCGCAGAACCGCTTGCCCATTGGTACTAAAATTGAAGACGTCTCTCCTGACGATGTTACGGACGCCACATATGGCTTAGGCACGCTCTATAAAAAAATGGGTATGGAGGCGCTAAAAGAAGGAATGGTGGCAGTGATTACGCTGGCTGGCGGCGCCGGCAGCCGCTGGACCAAGGGCGCCGGTGTGGTGAAGGCGTTGAATCCGTTCTGCAAAATGAGCGGCAAGCATCGTAATTTTATCGAAATTCATCTGGCGAAGAATCGCCGTATCACCCGGAAATGCGGAACATCAATTCCGCACATTATCACCACCAGCTATTTGACCCATGAACCGATCGCTGATGTGTTGACCCGTGAACGCAATTTTGGTCACGAAGGCCAGGTCATGTTATCACCGGGACGTTTCGTCGGTTTACGGCTGATCCCGATGAGCCGCGACTTGCGGTTTGCCTGGGAAGAAATGCCCCAGCAACTCCTGGACGAACAGGCGCAAAAAGTCCGCGAGAGCCTGCATCAGGCATTGATCGGCTGGGCGCAGAGCATGGGCGAGGCCAACGATTACACGGATAACCTGCCGTTGCAATGCATGCATCCGGTTGGCCACTGGTACGAAGTCCCCAACCTGCTATGCAATGGCGTGCTCGCTAAACTGCTGGACGAACGCCCACAATTGAAGTATTTGATGATGCACAACGTGGACACGCTCGGCGCTGATGTCGATCCGGCAATTCTCGGCCACCATATCGATTCCGGAAGCAGCATGACCTGTGAGGTTATCACCAAACGACTCGATGACCGCGGCGGCGGCCTGGCGCGCATAAATGGCCAATTGCGGCTGATTGAGGGCCTGGCATTGCCTCACGAGAAAGTCGAATTTGAGCTTTCCTACTACAACACTGCCACGACATGGATCGACATTGACCAATTGCTGGAGTCATTCGGCCTGAAACGCGCGGATTTGGCGGACCAGGCAGTGGTAACCACCGCCATCCATAAACTGGCTGCCCGCATGCCGACTTACATCACGCTCAAGGACGTGAAAAAACGCTGGGGCAAAGGCCAGGAGGATATTTTCCCTATCACCCAGTTCGAAAAACTCTGGGGCGACATGACCGCCCTATCCGAGCTGACATTCTCGTTTGTCGCTGTTTCCCGTCTGCGCGGGCAGCAGCTCAAAGAGCCTGCCCAGCTCGATGGTTGGTTAAGGGATGGGTCTGAGGGTCATGTGGATTCGATTTGTGCGTGGTAGGGATTTAGAGTATATATGATAGTGGTACCTTGAAGAGTAGTTATTCCGGCTTGTCGTTGCAGGAATCTCTTTTTAGCATAATTTTTGTCCTATGGTAAAATAAAATCAATGTAACCGTCCACAAGGTAGAAAAGCGTCTGACTAACTCCGCGCTTCAGCGCGGATGTGCCTAAGTCCAACAAACTGGGCTTCAGCCCTTCAACTTTTATATCCTGCTTAACGATGATGGGCTAAAAGCCCGAAAGACAGGCTATCCTCAGTGGGGCTGTATCAAAAGTCAAAATTCGTATAATTTCTTCATGCTGAGCGAAGTCGAAGCATGTTATTTTATTGTAAGTTATCATCCTTCGACAACGCTCAGGATGAAGCCTGACATGACTTTTGATACAGCCCCTTAGTCAATATACATACCTTGTGAACAGTTACGTTGAATTAGTAGACAATTAGCATAATCTCGGAACTCCACATGACTCACCCAAGTTAAATTTCGTAAACACTGCAATAATCAACAAAATTCAAAATGACACCCGAACAAAAACAAACATTCACCACCGCCTACGAGCGGGCGGTTGACCAATACATTCAATCGCGTTATGAAAAGCTAAAACCGTTCGTCAAACAACAGTTCGGACCGCGCGGCGCTCTGCGGCTGAACAGCAAGGCATTGGGACTGGATTTGTTGAAGAATCCGATCAACGTGTTTTGGGCGCTGCCGTACACCGGATTGCGATTAACAGGTGCACTGTGCCACAAGGTGGGATTGAAAAAAATCAACACGGCTGTCCGCAAACTTCCCACCGGTTTTCCCACAAAAGTACAACATGAGCTTGACTGGCTGATTTATACCGAACTGCTGGAACTGCCCTGCAAACAACGCAAACGCGAATCCCGCACCGATGCGTTGATGGAGACCATCATTTGCCAGCCGGAAGTAGAACAAATGTTTGAAAAACCGTTGCGGGCAATTCGCCGAAAATCCAAGCATCCGAAATTCCGCGCTGAGCTGGAAGCTGCATTGCAGGAGTATGGCAGCAGTCGTATTGCTGTGTCGGATTTGGCCGGGAGTATTATTGCGCTGTCAGTCGGAGCCACGGTGTTTCACAAAATGACGCCCGGTTCGCTCGCTACCGGCACAGCCATTGCATCGACGCTGGCGTATCACGGAGCGGTTTCGAATTTTGTTTTGGGTTCCACATTGGGATCATTATATTACAGCATCTTTCCGGTGTCGGTTTCCACTGGTTTGCTGGTCGCCTCAATTGGTTCAGTCATGGCAGCATTGGCGTTGATCACATCATTTATCGGCGTTGTTGCTGATCCGCTGCAAGCCGCACTGGGTATTCATCAGCATCGATTGCGGAAATTACTGGACACTATCCATGCTGAATTGCTCGGCATCGGCGTATCGAAGTACGAACTCAAAGACCGCTACATCGCGCGCATTTTTGATTTCTTCGATATCATCAACACCGCGGCCATGACCGCCATGCGCGCCCGTTGATTAAACAGTTGCATTTTTCCAATCGGATACGTATATTTAATTTTCAAATTGTCAGTTCAATTTATAATTCCGGTCAGCACGCACATCATTTTGGGAAGAGACTGCATCATGAAAACAACGAAACCGGCAAAATTGCATAAGAAATTCCGATCGTTAATCATCACCAATACGTTCTACTTTATTTTTGGCCTGGGCATTATCGGGGTCGGAGTCTACAGCACATATTGCAATGTTATTATCGTTAGAAATGCTCGGCATACCATCGGCGTTGTCGTACGCGTGCATCGCGAGGCGATCCCCGGAAAATCTGACCCTTTGGCTATGTTTGATATTCAGTATAACGCCAACGATTCCACATATACAACGCGAAAGAATCAAGGACAAATGCTAACGTATGTGAATGCGGATTCAGTACCGATCATTTATGACACAACCAATCCGGTGAATGCCAATGTCGGGGAAAAGCCACACACAAATTATATACCCGGCATATTAATTATTCTGGCCGGCTTAGGATTTAGCATATTCAATATTCATCATTACATAAAAAATTTCAAAAAACTCCGAAATAAAAAAATGTTGTTCCATAACATAAAGTTTTCCAAAGCAACTGTTGATCCGGGTTTTGGGAAATGTCATGCAATACTATTTCGTATTATGCTATCGAAGGTCCTGCCGTTTTTGAGATAGAGATTGTCTGGAAATTACAAACCAGGTAGTTACAAAATAAATGGTTTGTGTGGGCCAGTACTTTTTTTACATCTTATAAATTCTGTTGCGGCACGAATTAGAAAATTATATCAGTCAGCTTTCAAATCCGGAAAAGAATTTGATTGATTCAATTTATTTTGAATTCAAAGTGGTTTTTAATTCGTTCATTAGCGATGCAATCGCTCTGAGCGATGGCATCGCTTTACCATAATCGAAAAATTTCTCTGGATTGAGCATAAATCAACTTCTCGCTTGCATCACGCACTACTTCCGTTTTTGAATACTCACCCATTTAAGCACTATTAAACCAATGTACAGGAGAGCAACCATGCGTTGGATATTTTTCATGTTGATCTTAGTGTTTGCTTCGACTCAATTAGCAGCAGTAACACACCCGTTTAACGTAAATGATTTGGTTACGATGAAGCGCATTTCCGAGCCGCAGGTGTCGCCGGATGGCAAGCAGATAGTGTTCGTCGTGCGTAAAACCGATATGGAGGCGAATAAAGGCCGCACTGATTTGTGGATTGTCAATATCGACGGCAGCAATTTACGGCAGGTGACCACCCATCCGGCAAATGATTACAATCCGCGCTGGTCGTCGGATGGCAAGGACATCTGGTTTTTATCAACCCGGACGGACATCGCACAAATCCGTAAAATCAGCGCCAGCGCAGGTGAATCCCAGCAGATTACCGATCTCCCGCTGGATGCCAGTAATCTGATCGTATCGCCGACCGGCACACATCTCGCGTTTACAATGGATGTGTTTCCCGGAATGTCCATCACCGACACAAAAGCGAAGCTGGACGCGATCGAAAATAGCAAAGTCAGTGGTCGGATTTATGAGCAACTGTTCATCCGTCACTGGGACACCTGGAATGATGGCCGCCGATCCCATATGTTCGTCATCCCTGTCAGTGGCGGAAATCCTGTCGACGTGATGCTGAACATGGATGCGGATACGCCATCTAAACCGTTTGGTGGTACGGAAGAAATTACATTCACTCCCGATGGCAAAAGCATCGTGTTCACGGCCAAAGATGTAGGTCGCAGCGAAGCGTGGTCAACGGATTATGATCTGTACGTGGCCTCAATCGATGGTTCGACGCCACCGCGTTGCATCACCGCGTCGAATGAAGCCTGGGACATTGGCCCGGTTTTCTCCCCGGACGGCAAAACATTGGCGTATCTGGCGATGGCGCGTCCCGGCTATGAGGCAGACCGCTATCGCGTTATGCTATACGACTGGAAGACCGGCGCTGTAAGATCACTTACCGAAGATTGGTCACTGTCACCTTCGGAAATTTTCTGGTCGCCGGATTCCAAGAAAATTTATGCGAAAGCCGATTATCTTGCACAGGGGGCATTATTTGAAATTGAGATCAAATCCGGCAAGCGTACGTTGGTACGCAGCGACGGAACAGTTCGTTCACCGGGATGTGCCGGGGATCGACTGGTGTTCGGTTTGGATAATTTGAAATCGCCGGTCGAGCTGTATTCCATGAAAACCAACGGCAAAGGTTTAAAGCAACTCACCACCATAAATGCGGACAAACTGGCGACGATTCGCTTCGGTGATTATGAACAATTCACATTCGCCGGCTGGAATAACGAAACGGTGTATGGCTATCTTGTGAAACCGGTTGACTTTGATCCGGATAAAAAATATCCGGTGGCATTTCTCATTCACGGTGGACCACAGGGATCGTTTGGTAATGATTTTCATTATCGCTGGAATCCGCAATCGTATGCTGGTGCAGGCTACGCAGCGGTGATGGTAGATTTTCATGGCTCCACTGGTTATGGCCAGGAGTTCTGCGACGCGATTCGCGGTGATTGGGGGGGCAAACCGTTGGAAGATTTACAAAAAGGGCTTGCTGCCGCACTGGCCAAATATCCGTTTCTGGATGGCGACCATGTGGGCGCACTCGGTGCGTCGTATGGCGGCTACATGATTAACTGGATCGCCGGTAACTGGCCCGACCGATTCCGTTGCCTGGTCTGTCACGACGGCAATATCGACGAACGAATGGCTTATTTTGATACTGAAGAGTTGTGGTTCCCGGAGTGGGATCACGAAGGCACGCCGTGGGATAATCCTGAAGGCTATGAAAAACACAATCCCGTCAATTTTGTAAAAAATTGGAAAACGCCGATGCTGGTAGTCCACGGCGGACAGGATTTTCGAGTTGCTGAGACACAGGGCTTCGGTACGTTTAATGCCTTGCAGCGTCGGGGCATTCCCAGCAAACTACTGTATTTCCCGGATGAAAATCACTGGGTGTTGAAGCCGCATAACAGTATTCTATGGCACAACACAGTAATCGGCTGGTTGGATCAGTGGTGCAAATAGTGTCTCGATTAGATATAAGAACCAGTGCCGTTCATTAAGACAATTATTCAAATGAACCGAGTCGAGTTGCTTAAATGAATGGTATTGATATAAGAATATATCCCAAATCTTAAATTTAAAACGTCCGAAAACCGCTGAAGTGGTTATTCTCCCTTTTATTTTGTAACAGCACCCGGATTAAGCCTGGTGCTTTTACAATGACCTTTAGTACAAGAGCCGTTTCAACGGCTTTTCTGTGCATAGATTTTTCGGATGTCAACTAAATTGATGAGTGAACATCCTACATGCATACTGAATTTGGCGCAACCTGGGGACGGGCATTGGTCGCGATGTCGATCATCGCGACCATCATTCTGATTGTGATTCCGTTTGCCGGAATGTCGACAATACCGAATGGCGATTTCATTGGGAAAATGTTTTTGCTCGTTCTGCCACCAGTTATTTTAATCAGTGCACTAATGTTTGTCATTCGGGGATATGTGCTTACTGATGATTCCCTTCATATAAAACGGCTATTCTGGAATACAAAAATTAACCTGTCCACGCTGAAGTCGGCAGGTTTAAATCCGGTGTTGGTGAAAAAATCGATGCGGACATTCGGAAATGGTGGATTATTTTCATTTACCGGACGATACTGGAATAAGCAGTTGGGACATTTTCGGATGTTCGTCACCAATTTTGATCATAGTGTTGTTTTAAAATTTATGGATCGCGTCATTGTGGTATCCCCTGATGAACCTGCTATGTTCGTTGCTAAAATGAATATGTATTTGAAGAAATGAGCACTAGCAATTGATTGTGGTCTCGTAAATTTGATTGCTTTTTTATTTCACAAAAAATCCATCCAATATTGTAATAATATTTGGAGACATCAACTGTTAAAATGAAATACGTAGCCAAATCTCTTTGTATTCTCCTTTTCCTAACCGCAGTACATCTGAATGCCCAGGTCAATTTCACGCAATCCAATTTACCGATCGTTGTTATCAACACAAACGATCAAAACATCCCGTACGATGATCCCCGCATTGTGGCTGATATGGGCATTATTTATAACGGTGTTGGAGCGATCAATCATCCGGTTGATCCGCACAATAATTACGATGGGAAAATTAATATTGAAATTCGTGGCTCCAGTTCAGCGAGCTGGGCGAAAAAACAGTATGCGCTGGAAACCCAAAATGACGATGGCAGCAACCGCAATGTATCGCTATTGGGTATGCCGGCAGAAAACGACTGGATTCTCTACGCGCCCTACTACGATCGTTCGATGATGCGCAATGTGCTTGTATATCGTCTGGCGCGCCAGATGGGTTGGTGGGCGCCGCGTACCCGTTTTTGCGAACTCGTTCTGAACGGTACATATCAGGGCGTCTATGTGTTGATGGAGAAAATTAAAATCGATAAAAATCGTGTGGATATTGCCACACTTTTACCTGAGGATACATCGGGCGTTGAATTAACGGGCGGTTATATTATAAAAATCGACAAGGAACAATGGCTGTCGGGATTTAATTCTCCGAATCGCTCGACTCCACGCACGGTGAATCGCATCCGCTATCAATATTTCGATCCGAAAAATGATGAACTTGTGGATGCGCAGCGGAATTATATTCGTGACTATGTATTGGGATTTGAAAGTGTGATGCTCACGGAAAATTACAACGATCCGGTCACAGGGTATCCTGCGTATATTGATGTGGCCTCATTTATCGATTATTTTATTATTAATGAAATCAGCAAAAATGTGGATGGCTACCGGCTAAGCGCCTATTTCTATAAGGACAAAGATAGCCGGGGTGGAAAGTTGTGTACCGGACCGGTGTGGGACTATAATTTCAGTTTCGGGAATATTGGGTATTATCGCGCACAACAAATTGATGGTTGGTGCGTCATCCAATTATTTGATCAGGCCGCAGGGGATATGTGGCCGGTACCGTTCTGGTGGCCGAAATTCGTCGAAGATGAAATCTTCATGCAACAGACGTGCCAGCGTTGGAAGGAACTGCGAAAAGATGTGTTGAATCTCTCCAAAGTAATTTCTTATATTGATGCCGTCGCCGATACTTTGAACCGTGCTGTTGCACGGAATTTCCAAATCTGGCTCAAACCCGGTGATCCGCCGCCACCGGACGGTAGCTGGTGGCCACCGGACTATCCGATCAGCCAGTTCACCACCTACCAGGATGAAACTGATTATTTGAAGTCGTGGACAGCCCAACGGGTTTCCTGGCTGGATCGGGAATTCGCGCGCGTGACTCCGATTGCCACAGAACCGGCATCTACCCGTCCGGCTTCAGCGCGGATTGCGGGCATTTATCCCAATCCGTTTAATGCAACGACAACTATCCGCCTGACATTGTCCCAACCGCAGCATGTTCTATTAACAGTGTGGAATGTCATGGGACAGCAAGTCGGTATTATTCTGGATAAAACGCTTGATTCAGGAAACTATCCGGTGAATTTCGACGCTAGTGAATTGACTTCGGGAATTTATATGATTCGACTGGTAACTTCAGGTGGATTTTCAGATGTTGAAAAGATTGTGTTTGTAAAATAAGGTTGAATTCATTATATTGTCAAAAAGTTTACATTTTATTTTTCAATTTCCGATACACGCTGTTAGATGTAGTATACCCATCAACCGGATTCATGCATGAACCGATTTCCATCATAAACCATTTATGATGGAACTATTAAAAAAGGTGGTTTCTATGAAAACAGCGCATCTTGTTATGATGATGCTTTTATGCTGTCCAATTCACAGCATTGCGGAGGAAATCAATATGATGGATAAATTTGAATTTCTGTTGGGGATGTGGCATTTGAAATACAATGTTCCTCAAAGCAGCCACAGTGAAGCAACGACAGGAACTGGCACAGGCACATTTAAACGGGCGCTGGATGACAAATATATCTGGTTCGATTATGAATCATTGATTGATGGCCAGACTGGTCAGGCTCATGCCGTGCTCGTGTGGGATGAAAAGGAAAAAATCTACCGCTACTGGTGGTTCGAAAGTTCTGGTAGCTATCGACAGGCGACCTGTAATTTTCTTGATGAAAATACGCTGTTTCTTAACTGGCACGATACATTACTGATTCAAACATTTAAAAAAATCGATGATAATACAGTTGTCCTCCACATGAAATATCCGAATGTCAACGATGGATTTGATCTGATCCTGGAAGTGGTTATGACCAGGCAATAAATTATGTATCGCCGCATTACTATGTTTTGCCGCTAAGGCTCGAAGGACGCTAAAAAGCACGAAGAAAGAGCTTTAAGAGATTATGGTTTTCATTTATAATAGTAACTGTGTCAACTGTAAAATAAAATCTCGATTTATAAAATATTCATTTCTTTGTATTGCTTCGTGACTTAGTGTTTTTGTGGCGATAAGGCAGACAGAATAATAATCCATTACTCAATCTGACAAAGTAGAATTAATAGTTCACAGAAAAGAACTCCCACAGAAGATATACGATCTTTTTGTAAAAATGAATTTGAATTGGTGAATCACCCATTCAAATTTCTTGCGATATTGAAATGGAATTTCATTCAATCATTCTCTATATTTTTTCTGTGAGAGTTCTATTTCCTTGGATTGAATCAATAAAATTCGTCTTGTTCAATAGCATGAAACTCAAAACATCTCGAATATAGGTAACAATCGCTCAGCTTAACGCAGGGAAAGGAAAACATGTTATGAAATACGGTTATTTCGACGATCAGAATAAAGAGTACGTCATCACCCGGCCGGATACACCATTACCGTGGATAAACTACCTTGGCAGTGAACAATTCTTCGGAATCATCTCCAACACAGCGGGTGGCTACTGCTTTTATCAGGATGCCAAACTACGTCGGTTAACGCGCTATCGTTACAATAACATCCCGATGGATAGCAATGGCCGCTACTTGTACGTGAAAGATGGTGAATCTACATGGAATCCGATGTGGAAGCCGATGCGCGTGGCACTCGACCAGTATGAATGTCGTCATGGCCTGGGGTACTCAAAAATTGTCGGCGCTAAAGATGGCGTGGAAGTCGAAATAACCTTTTTTGTCCCGCCGGGATTCCGGCATGAAGTGTGGGCCGTCACCGTTCGTAATAAATCGGGCGTGAAGAAATCGTTGCGATTGTGGGGATTTGTTGAATGGTGTTTATGGGATGCCATGGATGACCAAACAAACTTTCAGCGCAATTACTCCACTGGTCAGGTAGAAATCGAAAAGGATGTTATTTACCATGTGACCGAGTACCGCGAACGTCGTAATCATTATGCCTATTTTGCGAGCACGCTTCTGACTAGCGGCTTTGATTCCAGCAGGGATGCATTTGTCGGCGTACATAATGGCCTGGATGCACCCCAAGCAATTAAAGCGGGCACATGTGCCAATAGCGTCGCGTATGGCTGGCTACCGCTGGGCGTTCATCAGATCGATTTGGAAATGGCGCCGGGTGAAGCAAAAGAATTTGCGTTTCTGTTAGGCTATGCGGAAAATCCCAAAGATAAAAAGTATAAAGCAGCGCATATGGCTTACAAAACTGAAGCGGAAAATGTGATTGCATCGTTTAAAACACCTGCCGCAGTAAAAAAATCATTCCAGAAACTAACTGAGTTTTGGCGGCCATTGTTGACAACGTTTGAAGCGCACACAGAGAATGACATCGTTAATCGCATGATTAATATCTGGCATCCTTATCAGTGCATGACCACGTTCAACCTGTCGCGGTCCGCCTCGCTATTTGAATCGGGCATCGGACGTGGCATGGGGTATCGCGACAGCAATCAGGATTTGCTTGGCTTTATCCATATGATTCCCGACCGGGCGCGACAGCGAATTCTCGATATTGCGGCGACACAATTATCCGATGGTACCTGCTTCCATCAATATCAACCACTCACCAAAAAAGGGAACGCCGATATTGGCGGCGGCTTCAATGATGATCCGTTGTGGCTGATTCTTTCGACGGCTGCGTACATCAAAGAAACTGGCGACACGTCGATTTTAAATGAAGCAATTGGCTATGCCGATGTGGAAGATTCCGATGCCACTTTGATGGACCATCTGAAAATTTCCATGCAGTACACACTGGACAATCGCGGGCCTCATGGTTTACCGTTAATTGGCCATGCGGACTGGAACGACTGTTTGAACCTCAACTGTTTCTCTGATACGCCGGGTGAGAGTTTTCAACTGGCAGGAGATTTTACATCCGGAACTACAGCCGAATCCGTAATGATCGCCGGGTTATTCTGCAAGGCGGCACTGGAAATGGGCGATTTATACGATTATCTTGGTGAAGAAGATAATGCTATGGCCAGCCGTGCTGTCGGCCGGCAAATGGCTAACGTTGTTGAGCAACAGGGGTGGGATGGCGACTGGTTTCTGCGTGCCTACGATGCTAATGGAGATAAAATCGGATCGAAAGAATGCAGGGAAGGGCAAATCTTCATTGAAAGTCAGGGATGGTGTGTGCTTGGCGAAGTCGGGTTGGAAAATGGTTTGGCGGAAAAAGCCCTGAACAGTGTGAAAAAACGACTGGCCACACCGAACGGTATTATTCTGCAACAACCGGCGTATCAAACTTATTATCTGAATCTGGGTGAAGTCAGCTCCTATCCGCCGGGGTACAAAGAAAACGCCGGAATTTTCACCCATAACAATACATGGATTCAGGTAGCTGAGGCAATGCTTGGTCGTGGTGATCAGGCGCTGGACTATTATCTTAGCATCTGCCCGCCATCAAAAGAAAATCAACAGGATATCTACCGCGCTGAGCCGTACGTCTACAGTCAGATGACGGCAGGTCCTGATGCGCCAACACCAGGTGAAGGTAAAAACGCCTGGCTGACCGGTACTGCGGCCTGGTCATTTGTGGCGATTGCGCAGTACATCCTCGGCATTCGTCCGGAATATGACGGATTGCGCATCGATCCCTGTATTCCCAAGGCCTGGAAAAAGTACACTGTTACGCGCCGATTCCGCAATGCCACATATACCATTACTGTTGCGAATCCTTCGGGCGTATCCAAAGGTGTAAAATCCATGACCATCGACGGTACTTCTGCAGATAATACGTTGGTACCGATTTTTAAAGATGGTAAAGAGCATCAAATAAATGTAGTGCTTGGTGTCTAAAATGGAAATTCTAATACACCAGGTATTTTTGAAATACCTGGTTCGTATCAATAGATGTAAAAAAATTCCCTTGATCTCGTTCAAGATAGATAAATAGTATTGAATAACTTTTCTCAAATGTGAATCCCTATTCGCAATAAATTAGATGACAACTGCACCAGAACAGAAATTCCCGACATTTCACCAAACGTTTCCGGCCATGGGTACCCGCTGTGACGTGGTGTTACCAAATTTGCATCCGGAAATTGCTGCGTTTATATATCAGGAAATACAGGTTGACATTTGTCTGCTTGAGTCAAAGTTAAGCCGGTTTCAAACAGATAGTCCGATTTCGGAAATCAACCGTTACGCTCACGAGCGGGCAATCCGTGTTGATCTGGAATTATGGGATGTATTGACGACCTGCCGGCATTTCCATTTCATCACAGATGGCGCATTTGACGTAACCGTACTGCCGCTGCTTCAAAAAAATCAGGCGCGATATGCGGTTGAGAAACCAAAAAGTGGATTTCATCATGTTGAATTGAACAGTGCTGATATGAGCATCCGATTTACCCGCCCCGGCATGGGACTGGATTTGGGCGGCATCGGCAAAGGGTACGCGCTGGAGAATGTGAAGCGTATTTTGCAAACTCATAACATCAAGCGTGCGTTGATTAGCTTTGGGGAAAGCTCGATCATGGCATGGGGCAACCATCCGCATGGTGATCACTGGCCGGTGAGCATTCGGCATATGCGAGATGAAAAACGTTGGGTGCACGAATTCGAAATGAAAGATCAAGCGTTATCGACGTCGGCCAACGGATTTTCGGGTAACGGTACATCCATACATATTTTTGATCCACGTGCCGGAACTCCGGCGGCTATTTCCAGAGCCGTGTCGGTAGTGTCGCGATCGCCATTGGAAGCTGAAGTCCTGAGCACCGCGTTGCTCGTCCTGCGAAAAGATGAGCAAAAGGGTGTCATTCGTCATTTTCCTGGCTGCCAGATCGCGGAAATGCAGTATGGTGAAAATGTGGAAGTGGAAGTAGTGACATACTGATATGTTTTTTATATTATGATTTTAAAAATTCGGGGATGACTCAAATGGACCAGCCCAATGAATACTCCCGCCGTTCATTTGTGAAATTTTTAGCGGCGAGTGCCGTAACAATGCCCTGGCTGGCCATGTGTTCCGGGACAACCGAAAGAAAAGTTCATCTATCAGGCCGAATCCGGCTCGGGATTATCGGAATCGGCTCGCGTGGCGCTAAATTGTTGCTGCATCTGCAGCTTATTCCTGAAGCAGAAATTGTTGCGGTGTGTGACGACTACTATCCGCACCTGACCAACGCCAAGCAACTCACGAAAGGCACGGCACGGACGTTTTCCGATTATCATGAGCTACTGGCATTGCCCGACCTGGATGGTGTTGTTATTGCTACGCCACCACATTTGCACGCTGCAATGACCATCGACGCCTTAAAGGCGGGCAAACATGTGTTTTGTGAGAAAGCAATGGCGCTTCGCCCGGATGATTGTTTGCGCATGGTTCATGCCCACAAACAAACCGGAAAAAATCTCCAAATTGGATTCCAGCGTTTGTTCGATCTACGCTTTATTAAAGCTGTGGAAATGGTGCGTCAGGGTTTAATTGGTCAGGTGACAATGGTTCGCGCCTGGTGGCACCGGAATAATGATTGGCGCGTTACCGTTCCCAAACCCGAGCTTGAGCGACGGATGAATTGGCGTTTATATCGAAATACCTCCGGTGGATTAGCGATGGAGTTAGCCGCCCATCAAATTCAGGTAGCCAACTGGTTGCTGAATGGGTATCCGCAATCGATCATGGGCGTTGGCAGCATTAATTATTGGAACGACAGTCGTGATGTGTACGATAATATTAGTTTAATTTTGCAATACCCGAATGGCGTCCAACTTGTATATGATGCGTTGATCAGCAACAAGCATCATGGCATGGCACAACAAATATTGGGCGTCAAAGGTACTATTGAACTGGAGCAGGGAAAATGGTACACAAAAGACGGCCCGCCACCTGCGCCGGGCATTTTGCAGCTAATCAATAATATCGAGCATGGCATTTTCGATACCATCCCGATTGGCGGTCCCAGTTGGATTCCAGAGCATCCTGTTGATTACAAAGGTGAGAATATTATCGATCAGCATCCAATACCGGAACCAACACAACTGGAGCTCGAAGCATTTGTGCAAAGCATCCGTCAGGGCAAACAGATTCCTGATGTTCTGGAACAGGCATTTTACGCCAGTGTGGCCTCGATTCTGGCAAATAATGCGATGGATACCCAACAGCCGGTTAAATGGCCGGCGGAGTGTGTGTTATGAAAGATATTATTATTTCAGGCACACGCTTGCATAATGAACTGGAATGGCTGGGGATGAGTTTTTTATTGGCGGTTGCGTTAAATGCGTTTGCTATCTACTACTATCACACGCGCTGGATTGAATTGCTCACCATGCTGCATGTGGAGTTTGGTCTGGCGTTGGTTTTTAATTGTATTGCTTTAGTTGGACGCGTGATGGGATATTTTGGGCATTGGGTAATGCAGAAGTTGATAAATGAATAGTTGTTTTTTTTAAGAAATACAAATCGCTTTGTTTTGCATTCTCAGCGATTTCTGTGTTGAAAAATATTTGAAAAAAGTGAGATTATCATCAATTGGAGGTTGCATCATGGTGTTACCAAAAGTCATCTGGGTGGGCATCGGTGGTTCTATTGGAGCAATTATGCGTTATCTTGTAAGTGGTGCTGTTTATAGTTGGTTTCAAAAACCAGTGTTTCCTGCCGGAACCTTAGCAGTGAATATTATAGGCTGTCTAATTATCGGTCTGTTGGGGGGATTGGCCGAAACAAGACACGTATTTTCGCCGGAAATGCGTACACTGGTTTTTATTGGTTTTCTGGGAAGTTTCACCACGTTTTCATCGTTTGGCTACGAAGTTTTTCAATTAATGCGCGACGGACAAATGGCTCTTGCCCTGAGCAATGCATTGCTACATCTGATCGTCGGATTAATAGCTGTTTGGCTGGGCATTGTCGTTGCGCGAGTCATTTAAAAGGAGGCTTATATGCTGCCGGAAGATGGACATTTACTACGTATTTTTATTGGTGAAAGTGACAAATACGATGGCAAACCATTGTACGAGTGGATTGTGCAACAGGCAAAACTGCAGAGACTTGCCGGCGCAACAGTGCTACGTGGTCTGGAAGGATTTGGCGCACGCAGTCGAATCCATACTGCTAAAATCTTACGGCTGTCCGAAGACTTGCCGCTGATCATTGAAATTGTGGACACGCGCGAGAAAATTGAAGCGTTTTTGCCGGTGATCGACCATGCGATCACTGAGGGATTGGCAACGATTGAAAAGGTGGAGATTCGGTTTTATCGGAGTGGGGAAAAGGAAGTATAGTCTTAAATTAAATCAAACTTGCTCATCTTTCTGCTAGTTGTTAACTAATTCACAACTATGATCTCATCCTGTGCATTCTTGCACTGATTGTCTAACAAGTGCAAATTTTATAAATCTATATTGTCTGATTATTCCAATTCGTAAAATGAGAATTAGATTGCTTTTCAAATTTCCTGTGTTTATATTTAAAAGTATAAACCTTGTGTAAAAAAAGTGGAGTTTGTATGAAAGCAACAGCGAAGGATCTCCGATTTTATTCGAAGGAGATATTGGAAACTGTCTCGAGGGGTGAAGAAGTCGTTATAACATATCGGGGTAAGCCTCACGCGAAACTTGTACCAATTACAACAACTTCAGATCAATCACCAGTTCGAAATCATTTGTTCGGGATGTGGAAAGATCATGAATTGGTTGATGATGTAGATCAATTCGTCAGAGAAAAGAGAAAGGGTCGATTTAATGTTATTTGATACTGATGTTTTTATATGGTACTTAAGAGGTAATGAAAACGCGTTCGAAACAGTTGAAAGTCAGAACGGATTTTTCATTTCAGTAGTCACTTACATTGAATTGGTTCAGGGGATGCGAAACAAGCATGAGCTTAATGAATTGAGAAATGCACTCCGAATTTGGAACACTAAAATATTGTATATAAATGAAGAAATTTCATCCAAAGCTATGTTCTATGTTGAAAGACATTATTTAAGCCATTCATTGGAACTAGCGGATGCGTTAATAGGTGCAACAGCAATTGTTAACGGTGTACCATTGTTAACTGGCAACGATAAGCATTACAAGATGATAAACGAAATTGATATACAAATATTCAGACCTTAATATGTATTAGCAATTGGTGTCAACTGGGAGGAATTGAGCGCATGAAAAACAAAGCAATCAATCGACGGACGTTTATGGCGACATCTGCAACGGCATTGGCCGGCGCTGCAGTAACCAGACCTTTTTCATCGGCTTTCGCTGCTTCACCAACTGGCAAACGCACACGACTGGCAATGGTAGGCACCGGAGATCGCGGTACCGGTATGTGGGGGAAATCCGTTGTCGAGCAGTACAGCGATTATGTGGAATTTGTCGGTTTATGCGATATTAATCCCGGACGCGTGAAGTTTGGCCGCAAATACATGGGAGTGAACTGCGATACGTTTACAAATTTCGAAGAGATGATGGCCAAAACAAAACCGGACCGGTTGATAGTTACAACTGTGGATGCAACTCACAATCATTACATCATCAAAGGCATGGAAATGGGCGCTGATATTATCACTGAAAAGCCTATGACCACGGACGAAGTAAAATGCCAGAGCATTCTCGACACAGAACGTCAAGCAGGTAAAAATGTTGTAGTCACCTTTAATTACCGATATTCACCCCATCGGGCGCGCTTAAAAGAGTTGCTGATGGAAGAACGTGTCGGTCGAATTACCTCGGTGGATTTCCACTGGTATCTTGATATTTATCATGGCGCTGATTATTTCCGGCGATGGCACCGGCTTCGCGAAAACAGTGGCACATTGCTTGTGCATAAGGCCACACACCATTTCGATTTGCTCAACTGGTGGCTCGATTCCGATCCGGTGGAAGTGTTTGCCTACGGTGATCTGGAACACTATGGGAAAAATCATTCATTTCGTCATACCCATTGCCGTCCCTGTCCATACAAGAAGAAATGTAAGTTCTACTACGATATGACACAAAATGAATTTCGAATGAAATTGTATGCGGATAATGAAAAGTACGATAATTACCACCGCGATGGCTGCGTTTGGCGAGAGGATATCAATATTTTCGATAAGATGGCAGTGCAAGCAAAATACGCCAACAATGTACAGCTCAACTATTCTCTCACGACTTATTCCCCATATGAAGGCTATCGCATTGCATTCAATGGGATGAAAGGCCGCATCGAAACCTGGATTCATGAGCGCCAACCTTGGCCGATGGAAAACTACAATGAAATTCGTGTAACCGATAATTTTGGACAAACCGAGTTGATTCGCGTACCACATGGCGGTGGTGGCCATGGTGGCGGCGACACCCGACTGAAAGATAAAATATTTAAGGATCCAAATATGCCGGACCCATTGCGACAGGCTGCCGGTACCCGCGATGGCGCCATGTCATGCCTGATCGGGATTGCCGCCCGGAAAAGTATCGATAGTGGAAAACCTGTCCGAATTGATTCACTGACCGATCTGCTACCTCAGGCGACGAGACCGGCATAAATGAATATCGATCGTCTCAAAGCAATATGGCCACATGTGCTGTTGTTACTGGTAGCATATTTCGCATTTGTGTGGCGACTTGACGGTTCGCTGCTCTGGCGCGACGAAGCGACTACCGCATGCTGGTCGCGAAGTATGGTTGAAAACCAATGGATTGTCCCACGCGTCTGGGATGGCGAGCAACTCGCTGTGCAGGGTCCGAAGGGCCACGATTTCAATGATCACTTCCTACCAAGCATGCAAAGTTGGTTGCAATTTTATGTCACGGCGGCATCATTCGCTGTGTTTGGCGTAAGCACATTTGCGGCACGTTCGCCATTTGCGTTACTCGGTTTTCTGGGAATTGTGCTGTTACGCAAATTATTTCTCACCCTTTTCAAATCGGAAAAAATTGCCTGGCTTGGTGCGGCGTTCTGTATGGTCTCTCTGCCATATCTCCATTTCGCCCGACAATGTCGCTATTACGCGCTGGTGCTGGTGATTTCCATTGCCCTGATCAATGAAATCATTTCAATTCTCACCAATAAAAATGAACCGATTCGTTTGTGGGCGTTTGTGCGCATTGGCGTATTGGGCTTTTTACTGTTTCATACAAACTATTTTACATTTGGTATGGTATGGTGTGGATTGATGCTTACTATGTTAAACCATTGCAAGCGACAGTTTATCATTGGCATGTCAATCACAACTGCAGCAGTAGCCGTAAGCGTCATACCGATGCTGGTGGTGGTGCACGGTTCGTTTTTAGCCCGCTCTGAAATTCAACAATTCCCGTATTGGAGTGATTATTGGGATTGGGTGATCATGGCAGTTAAGCGAGTCAATCAATTAATCCCGATTATTCCCGTTGCTGTGCTCGGAATTGTTGCCGTTTTGCGATACCGGAAAGAAACCGTGCAATTACGACCTGTGTACGGCTGGCTCTGGCTGATGCTTGCTTCCACGTTGCTGATCGCTGTGTTGCTGAATAAATCCAATGCATTCCTGCGTTACTACTTGCACGTGATTCCCATCATCATGCTAATCAGCGCGATTACTGTTTATTGGGCATATGTAATCTTCAATAAAAAACTCGCTGTATTGTTGCTGGGAATTCTATTCGTATATCATTCGCTCTCCCCGGTGATGACATTTTCAGAAGCGGTTGTTAAACGCCAGTTCAAACGTGATTGCTCGCATAACGGACCAATGGTGGACTATCTCCTTGAAAACGTAAAACCGGAGGAAACCGTCGCCTTCATTAAGAATGAAAAGGGCATGGTTGCTCATTTTTACATCCCCCAGCTAAAATGGGTTGCACTTTTGGAAGCACAGAATCCATATAATCAACCGTATAAAAACCGACTGCCTGCATCCATGTTTGACAGTTATAATAATGTAGATTGGGTTGTTGTTTGGGCAATGCACGGTCTGCCGGCGCGGGTAGAACGTGGCTATGAACTCATGTGGAGTTATCGATACGGTCTGAATGCACCAAATTTGAAGGTGAACGCCAAAGTATATACTCCCAGGCAATACACCGTTACTGAGGCTGAAGGGGGAATCGTCGGGGATTTGCAGTATTATGATTTTTACCATAGCAAAAATTTTTGATTAGATTTGAGCATTTTCTCAACAATAAATACTTCTTGCAATTATTCAAAAAAGCTTATACTTTGTTACATATCAACCATGCTAAACTTATTGAGTAGTGAAAGCAATGATAGAAATAACCTTCGAAAAAGATGATGCAATTTTAAAATTTCCAAAACAATTAATTGCATCTGATTATGTACAGGAATTTTTAGAGCGATTGCGACTGGAAGAAATTGCTGAAAAAAGTGAAATCAGCGATCAACAAACATGGGAATTATCAGAACAACTTAAAAAAGAATGGTGGCAGAAAAACAAAGAGAAATTCCTAAAGAAAGATTGAATATTGAAAGCGATTATTGTTGATACAAATATTATATTCTCGACTCTTCTTCGTAGGAATAAAAAAATCAGAGATATCTTTTTCTCTCAAGAAAATGTTCATCTTTATTCATGCAAATATGCAATTGTTGAGTTGTTCACATTTAAAGAGAAAATCCAAAAATATTCGGCACTTAATGAAGATGAACTCCTTGATCTGCTATCTAATTTATTGAAAAAGATACATATCTTTGATGAAAATACACTGAATGAAGAATGTTTAAAGAATGCATACAAACTCTGCCATGATATTGATGAAAAAGACATCCCTTTTGTTGCCGTCACTATGGAATTGGATGGTTTGCTTTGGACGGGTGATAAAAAATTAGTAAAAGGTTTAAAATTAAAAGGATTTAATGCATTTTTTGAAATAGAAAATTTGTAGCCCCGGAACAACGTTGACCAGGGAGTGAAAACACCTTGTAATGTTTAACCGGGGCTTTTTTATTGAATAGCGTTAAAATCAAAATTACAGTTAACTTTCTAACGAGGTAGGAATGGAACTTATCGGTGTATCGGATGTGCTCGTATTCATTGTGTTCGTCGTATCTGTTATTACGATTGGTCTCTGGAAAAGTAAGGGCGAAGAGATTCACAGTGAACACGGCGCTCAGGATTACTTTCTGGCAGGGCGTGGCTTGACGTGGTGGCTGGTTGGATTCTCGCTGATTGCCGCAAATATTTCGACTGAACAGTTCGTCGGGATGTCTGGCAAGGCAGCCGACTGGCTGGGAATGGCCATTGCCAGTTACGAGTGGATGGCGGCAATTACGCTCGTCGTGGTGGCATTTTTATTTTTGCCAACGTTTTTGAAATCGGGTATTTACACCATTCCGGAATTCCTGGAATACCGCTACAACACGTTTGCCCGTACCATTATGGCCATCACCACAATGATCATTCTTGTGGGTGTGCCAACCGCATCGGTTATCTATTCCGGTGCAAAAGTGATTTGTGTGTTCTTCCAGGGCAAAACGCTGCTCGGACTCGATCTGGGCAATATTACCGTCGGGTGCTGGATTATTGGTACCTTAGCAGCCATTTATGTGTTTGCCGGAGGCTTAAAGGCCTGTGCCTGGGCCGATCTAATTCAGGGGGCCGCATTGATATTAGGCGGTGTGGTGATTGCCTATTTTGCCCTTCGTGCGTTGGGATTGGCCGATCCGCATCAATTAGCCTCATCTGCTACCACCGCTGTAGATCCCGAGCATCTCAAAGGCATGGGAATTATTGAACGTTTGCGAACGCTTAATGCCGGGAACTGGGAGGTCGGAAAAATGCATATGGTGCGGCCAGCCAGCGATCCCGAAGTCCCCTGGACTGCATTGGTCGTTGGTTTGTGGATTCCCAATTTCTTTTACTGGGGATTGAACCAGTATATCACCCAACGAACACTCGGCTCAAAATCGCTCGATGAAGGCCAAAAGGGTGTTATGTTTGCTGCATTTCTGAAACTCATTGTTCCGTTTGTCGTGGTTATTCCCGGTATTTTGGCATTCAATATGTTTAGCGGTGATCTGCATAAACAAGCCAATGTGAAAAACGAACATATCATGGACGAATTCCAGGCTGGCGAACAAAAACTGTTTGTATTCACGGATTCGTTTGCCGAGTTGAACGGCGATGCGACCCGGGCGCTCCTGACTCATAATGCGGCGTTAATGAGTCAAACCGTGGATTCAACGACATTGAGTAGCGCAGCATTAATGTACGATGCCAATTCCAAACTCATTCAACTGGCAACGGAGCGAAATCGTTCTGCCCAGGCGGATCAGACAATTAAAATGTCGGATAAGCTGGTGGGATACGATTTTGACGCTGCCTTCCCAACACTGCTGAAACGATTGTTGCCGGTCGGATTTGGTATTCTCGGTTTTGTACTGGCGGCGATATTCGGTGCGGTGGTTAGCTCGCTGGCATCAATGCTTAATTCGGCATCAACCATTGCCACGATGGATATTTACAATAAAGTGAAGAAGCAATCATCGCAATACGAACTGGTAACTGTCGGCCGGGTATGCACGGTGTTGTTTGTGCTGATTGCCATGTTCATCGCACCAAAATTGGATAGCCCGAAATTCGGTGGCATTTTTACGTTTATCCAGGAATTCCAGGGATTCATTTCACCGGGCGTATTGGCCATTTTCCTGTTTGGCTTGTTGGTGCATCGCGCACCTCGATTCGCCGGTACTGTCGGGCTTATTCTCAATCCGATTCTTTACGGCATTCTGAAGTGGGGTGGAAAGACAGGTATCGGCTTCATGGAGACACTCTCCGGCCTGTCATTCCTGGACCGGATGGCTGTCTGTTTCTTCATTGTCCTTGCGACACTCACTGTAATTACCATCCTTAAACCGCTTCCAAAACCGGTCGAGCTCCCGGTCAATGAAAAAATGGACGTAACCGCTTCCAAAAAAGCCAAAACATATGGACTTGTCGTGGTCGGGCTCACTTTGTTGCTGTATGTTATTTTCTGGTAAGAACATTCTGCATTCAGCTTGCATCAATTTACAAACCAGGTTTCGCCAGGAAACCTGGTTTGTGGATGTAGCAATTCTACATTAAATTGGTACCTGCTCACGTTCATGCTGCAATAGGATGATAATTTTCACTCTCCAATTACAAAATTGATTCCATAAAAAAAACTCATCTTCACAAATCCCTTGCAAATGTTGCTTTCTCTCCTTATTTTTGAGATAACCTACCAAGCCAGTAAATAAAAACAACAAGGACAATCGAATCATGAATATCTCGCTTTTGATTGCTCATCCGAACCCGGCCAGTTTCAATCATGCAATTGCCGAAACTACTATTGAACGACTCAGAATGAATAATCATCAAGTTTTCTACCACGATCTTTATGCAGAACAGTTTGATCCAATTTTGCCTTCTGATGAAATCCCATCGGATGCTGAAATCCCGGATGAAATCGTGAACCATTGTAATGAAATTTCCAATGCGGATGGTATTATCATCGTTCATCCCAACTGGTGGGGTCAGCCGCCAGCTATTCTCAAAGGTTGGGTCGATCGAGTAATTCGTCCGGGTGTGGCTTATAATTTTGAAGAAGGCGATTCGGGTGAGGGCGTTCCGATCGGATTGTTGAAAGCGCACACGGCTATCGTATTCAATACAGCCAACACACCGTCCGAACGTGAACAACGGGTATTTGGGGATTCTTTGCAATTGTTATGGAAAAATTGTATTTTTCATTTATGTGGTGTGAAGCAATTCCATCGTGATATGTTTACCGTGGTGGTGACAAGCACTTTGGAGCAACGATTGACGTGGTTACGGCAGGTAGAACAGGTAGTGGAGCAGTTTTTTCCTGCCTTGTAACTCCCGACTCGGAGAATGGTATTTTAATCGCGGAGAATAAAATGGTCAAGCATTGTTTAATGATTTTTACGGGGCTGCTAATTGGTTTGACCAGTGGTTTTGGTCTGTCCCAGGACATGGTTCACATGACCGTCGATTCGCTAATCCTGGCTCAAAAGCTGGATGATGCGGAAAAGGTCGCGCGTGATGCTATTAAAAAGTATCCGGACCATCCACAAGTCATGTGCGCGTTGGCATGTGTGTATCGGAACCGGGCAATTCGGTCAGCAATTCGCGTGAATACCGATGCGATGGGAATCAAAGATGGTGAAAACGGGACGTATACAATTCAGGATTCCAGCGACTTTGAGCAACTGTTCCAGGACGAAAATTATTATGATGAAGCGCAATATGCAAAAGCTGAATCGTTGTATTACCGTATCATCGCGAAACATCCGTCGTACCACAACGCGTATTTCAATCTGTTGAATGATTACGTGACTATGAAACGATTCGTACCGTACTTCAAAGTGATTGATCTATTTATTGGCAATTTACATGATGATCCGGATACGCCACATTACGTCCTTGATTTGGCAATGAAACTGTACAATGCCGAATATTGGGATGAAGCGTTGCGGTTGTATGAACGGTTACTGCAGGCATATCCTGATTTCAGTCAGGCAAAATGCAATATCGGTGCGGTGTATGTAAATCTGGGAAAAATTGACAAAGCCCATGAAGTATTTGCCGATGTCTACAAAATAGCCCCATTGGATTTGCTTAATCTAAATAATTATTTTCTCACTTCCATTCTGACTGAAGACTTTCCGCTTGCTTACGAACTAATTGTCGATTTAATCCGGAAGGATGACCAGGACTACAGCCATTTTTACGATGCAGCATTACTGGCGTATCTGATCGGAAAAAACTATCATGCGTTTTTAAATATTTACCTGCCACAACGAAAAGAACATGTCGAACAGCCCGATGACGATTTCTGGTACTGGACAGCCAAACAACTTGCGCATGTTGACACTATGACTCAGGAAGAGACCCTTGAATTTTTCGATTATTTAATGATCCAGTTCAATCAAGCGGATATGAAGCGGCAGGCATTAATAGCTGCAGCGATTATTGACCAAAGCGAATCGACCAATGCAAGCCTGCTCGTTCGCTGCGGCATTTATGATCAGTTTAAGTATGTCGATAAAACACTATCTTATCTGGGAAAAATCAAAGCTCGTGCAGCAATCGATTCAACTATCATGACACCACGCGATTTGACCTACAATTATGGCCGCATTTATTATGTCGCCCAAAACGCCGATAGTGCTATCGCTTATTTCAGTAAATACTCCACTGAACGTTCCGATAATGCGTTTGTTAACTACGCGTTGGGAGAAAGTTATTTAATGAAGGCAGATACGTCATCTGCGATAGTATGTTTTAAAACAAACCAGGCGCTGGAGGACGAAAGCCAAATGCAATATATCAACGCCTCGATTCGGGAGTTGAAGAATTTGGGGGAAGCAGCGGAGAGAGAATAGGCGAACAAATCAGTTATTTTCAAAATATCTGGTTTGTTTTACTCTAATTATGAAAATATCAATCATTATCCCTGTCTTAAACGAAGCTCACAAAATAGCTGCGGATATTCGCGCGGCTGCCGAATACCTGATTTCAAATCAGCTTGATGGCGAGATTATTATCGTCGACGATGGCAGTGCGGATAATACAGTGTCTGTTGCTGAACAAGTCAGCGTACCGAAAAGCATCGGTAAACAGGTCGTTTCGTATTCTCCGCATCGGGGAAAAGGGTACGCCATACGAACAGGAATGGATTTGACTTCAGGCACTATAGTCATGTTCATTGATAGTGGGAGTTGTATTCCGTGGAGCGATGCAGCTAAGGGTATCACATTGGTTCGTAGCGGTGTGTGCGATATTGCGCATGCATCGCGACAGCTTGATGGAAGTGTCATCCTGCGCCCGCAGGCAACTTCGCGGTGCATTACATCGTTGCTGTTTCGTGTGATGTTGAAGATCGTAATGCGCGTCCCCAAAAAGTTCACGGACACCCAATGCGGACTTAAAATTTATCGTGGTGAAATTGGTCGTCGTTTGTATCGTCAGTGTGTAACTGACGGATTCATGTTTGATGTGGAAGTCATTTTGCGGGCGTTGGACTCAGAATACCGCATTCAGGAATTTCCGGTCACCTGGCAGGCCGATCCGGACAGCCGCCTGGCGCAAATGAAAGTACCGCTACAAATTGCACGTGAATTGGTCGCAATCAAGCGGGCGCTTTCAACTCGCTGATGCCGGTTCTGCATACCATTGTCCGAATGTGTGCACTACTGGTTTTTTTTCATTGTACTCGATAAGCATCCCACCAAATGCTTTATACTTCTCAATGAATTGTTCAATTTTTTCCATTGGCATGAGCATAAATGCAGTGGATAAGGCATCGGCATTGGTGGCAGACGCTGCCACAGCCCAGGCTGCCTTCTTTGCAGCAATTGGTTTACCCTGATAAGGATTGATAATATGCTGACCTTTTTCCAGCCCGGAACTGCTCATGGCTTCATCATGAAGCATATAAACAATTGGCTCGATTGTCACGCCGTCCGGCGGCTGGATTGCAACTTGCCAACCATCCTCCCCAGGCTGATTGCCATTCGCCAACAACGAGCTGCGGCCCCCATGAATGAAATAATCCCTTAATTCCCATTCCTGCAGCAACAGTGACATGCTATCAACCGCGTAGCCTTTGCCAATTCCGCCCAGATCAAGATGAACCGGGCCGTGTAAAACGGTAATTTCTTCGGCAGTATCATCGAATTGCAGATGGTGCAAGCCCGTAAGCGCCAGTGATAACTCCAGTTCATGGGTAGATGGTTGCAGACTGTGTTTAGAGTCATCCAACCAGGCTTCCATAAGGTGTCCGACAGAGACGTCAAAGTATCCACCGGTTATAGCATATAAATCCACGCACTGGATCAGGCATTGATATGTGTCACCACCAACACGAGTCTTCTCACCTGATTTTAATCGGTTGATTCTGGAGATGTCACTGTTTTCGATAAAACGGCTCAAATCCTGTTCCAATTTGTCGACTATTTGGAATGCTTCATGAGCCGCCTGTTTGGCGTAGCGTTCATCGTCATGGGCAATAAGTATTTCGAATACGGTGGCCATGGCGTCGTGTGAGAAGCGATGGATTTTTATTTGTTGCTTCAATGTTTGCGCCGGATTTACTATTATTAGGTAGTCGTTATACTCGTTCCGCAAGTTGTTGGCGGAATGCAGCATCGTCGTTCTGTGACGAGTTAATATAGTCTAAAATTTCATTAACCTAAGCTATTTTACTTTACCGCATCCTATCCCACAATGCTTTAATCACATAACTCCTCAATTCCACACCGGGACGTAACTCTGTAGATGAGTCAATCAACGGCACGTATAATGGCCGCTGTCCCGGTGGCGGTTGAACATAGAGTTTATTTAATAGTGATTGTTCGACCACTGGTGCGACAATGATGATCGGCGCAGCCGGCGTTTTCATGCTGACATGATTCCAGTATCCCACATTGGGATACTTTCTAAAATACCAGGGTAATGGCCAATAATCATCGTTGGGGCAGATGACCTCAATATATGTTTGGTCACCATTGTCTGCTTTTGTTGCAGTGTGAACAGCACCCACGATCCGGAAAATATCAGGACTGGTGTGGCCATACACGTATGGATTGGCAGGGGATGCTGCATAGCGGAAATTTGCCTGCCACGATTGCCAACCCAGATGCAGAATACCACAACTGCCGATTCCAATGATCATCCATTTTTTCCAGCTTCGGTTCAGCCGGAAAACCGCAGTCCAGCCAATCCCGGCAAGCAGAATGATGGGTTGCCAGAAACTTAGCAAATTCCACGGGGTTTTGTAAGGAATTATCGAATAGATGACAGCAAGCACCAGTGTATAGCAGGCAATCCAGCGATCGACTGGATTTTCAGAAATTGACTTACGAAAGGTTTGTACAACGCCCCAACTTGCCAATAGAACGATGATCCCCTCGCTCCAAAGCGGACCGTTGCGCATTTTGTACCATAGTAACAGATGTGCGTAATAATACCAGGGATGCTCATGCACCGTAGTACTGCCTTCTGCTCGACGAAAATAAACGCTATAGGCTCGAACGGCATCGATAAGGCCGTGCCAGTTGCTGCCGAAGGATGAGAAAAACAACCCAGCCACAAATAGTACAGCGATCGGTGCGATAATGAAATGAAATTGGGGAATACGCTGTATGCCGTCAGATAACAACATTCGTGAGTTATTTGATTGGATCAAGATCAATCCCGTAGCTGCCAACGCTGCAATCGCATTTAAAATCCATGTTTCCTTGGTTGCCATCATCAAGCCAAGTGAAATCGCACCAGTGATGAGCCAGCTAATTTTGGGATCACGCCAATACCGTAGCCAGACAACGAGCCAGCCTAATGTAAACGCTAACAGCATCATTTCCATGATATAGTAACGGCTGTAATAGCTCAGGGCAGGGGAGATGGCGGTGAACAGGCTCATCCACAGCAGCGTGCTTCTGTTTAACCATGGGGAAAGCAGCCAGATGAGCGGAATTAATAGTAATCCAAAAAATGCCGGCACAATACGCAACGTAATTTCCGATGCTGCTGAAAGCGTTTTGGCGCCCGTCAACCAGGCCGGAATAAGCGTAAAATAGTTAAGTGTCGGGCCGTGATATTCGTGCGGATCATAGCGATAATTATTCCGCTCCAGCAGATCACTGAATTTAATAGCGTGAACAGCCTCGTCCGTGTGCATGGGACGCTGCGTCAATCCGGGCAGACGCAGCGCCATAGCAAATATGAAAATAGCCGCCCAGGCGACATAGATTAATTGGCGCCGTTTCACTGCACTGGTTTACCGTAAACTTCTATTTCGATATAATGATTGAGATCGTTGCTGTTGCTGCCGTTGCTATACAGGCGTACATATCGGCCCTGCACTCCTTTGGCATCAATTAGCTTACCTTCGGCGGTTTCCACATAGTTCATGTTCGTGCCGACGCCCATGCCTGCGCTATTATCGATGTCATTATTAAAAATCGTTTTGACGTCCTTCACAAAGTCAGGATCATCACTGACCTGCACAATCACATCATAATAAACACGCGGCTGACGATGGTAATGCCACACAACCACGGCATAGATATCGTGCTGCTTTTCCAGGTCGACCGTGACTTGTTGCAGGAACGGACCGAATTCGACATAGCTGCCGTCATTGGCTTCCTTGTCGCCATCGGTGAGCATCTCCAACTCGCCGATAATCGGTTCTTCATCGCTACCGGAAATTGATTTCCCCAGCGCGACATTCTTCGTCCCCTCAGGCGCCAGAAACGCTGGCCGTGGTTTGCCCAACGGTTTCTCCAGGTTCGGCACATTCATGTTTTGTGGCGTGCCGATAAACATTGGATTCGGCAATTTAATATCGATGGGCACCAACTTTTCCTCGGCTAAGCCCAGTGTCACACAGGACATCATGACGATAATGATGAATGAAGCGATTTTTTTAAGCATTTTTTTTCTCCTTGTTATAAACTTTGCTACAATTAAACTCTTTATAGACACAGGTAGTATGCGTTCTGGCTTTATCAGTTTTTTGCCAGTTCATCTTGATTTTTTCTGTCAATGCATTTTAACGCAGAGATGCAGAGCGCGCAGAGCTACGCAGAGTTTTTATATTACTCTGGTAATTGATTAACTACTCGTTCAATTCCATCTCGCGATAGTTCAACATGAAAATTAATGATTAATCCCAGATGCTTCTTACTTAACCGAAGATAAGTTAGAAGTTTTGGTTTATCAATCAGTGCCAAGTTTTACCCCTTTATATGGAATAGGTACATTTTGTTGTCTTGTAAATCGAATTCCACGTAAATGCAGTTCATGACAAATAGCATCCTCGTAAACGGATTCTAAAAGTCCAGGGCTTAAAATACGATGAACATCAATGCAGCGCCAATTATTTGTTCAGATATTTAATTTTCATGCATAATATCTCTTGCATTTTTGTTCTCTGCGTTCTTTGCGAACTCTGCGTTAATATTTTATATTTGTTCTGATATGCAGGATTTGACGGCATATAAAAATAGAAATTATTTACTCAAAGGCTCATATTTATCCTTTAAAAATTTGTTCGGTAAGGAAGCATTTACAAATGCATATGCAACGCCACTAACTGTAATTAGCAAGGCGGCTGCCTTGTGCAGATTAAGAAAAAAATCCATCCCAATGGAATCAAATAACGGGTACATACTTAATACAATCGATCCGAGCAGAAGCACAGTGATCAGCATCAGCCAGAAAAAGAGATGCCGCCACAAATTCAATCCGCTATGTTCGTTGGGTAAGGGCTGCCGAGTCAAACACGTTCGGAGCGTTTCCCAATCCACAGCATCAAACCGATGGGATTCTGCCCACATGAGCGATACAATGAAGACGCCAGCGATAAAGACTGGCGCAACAGCGACGTGAATAAGTAATGTGAATCCGGACATCGGTGCGCCAAGCAGTAAGAATGGCAGCAAGCCGGTCAGGGCCAGCACAAGTCCTGTAATGGCGACTATCCAAACAACGGCGCTTCGGACTGATTGAAATTGTGTTTTCGCTGACCGACCCAGCCAGCGGCGGATGACAATGAATTCCTTTTTATGAAAAAACATCCAGCCGATTAAACTAATAGTGATGATTATGCCAATAATTCGTAGCATGTGGTGTAACATCCTTTCCTTTGATAGATAGGGTAATCGGTTATCGGTGAGCAGTGATCGGTGGTTTATCGATGACCGATGACTGGTCACCGATTGCCTTCTCTCCGTGTGGCAGAAAGTACAGTACTGATTGTGTTCAATCCTTTGAAGAAATAAAGCACAAGAGTTGAAAGTAAAATCAGGCAGCAGATAAGGATGAATATTTTCAGCAATGGTCGAAACAAAAATGTGAACGCAAACAATCGCGCATAAATCCCCAGGCTGTTCTGAAACCGTGTCATCGGAAGCGAGATTGGTCGCACTCCCTGTATAGGCGATGTAGCTTCCACATTGCCGAAATTGAATCCCGCACGTAATGAATGACAGTCGCTGCAACTGCTTGCGCCAAGGGATTGTTGTGCTGGACGGACATCATGGGCGATTGGCCACAAATAAGGCGCGGTCATTGTGTGGGAGAACGATTTCAATCCAGCCGAACCAACACGGTAACCTTTACCATTATTTATGAAAACCGGTGTACCGGTGACGAAATCTGCATTCGTCAATGAGTCGAGAATACTGGTAACTTTATCTGTGCTTAAATCCGGCCATTGTCCACTATTGATTTGAGCATAGTTCAAGCTGTCCGTCAGTGTATCGGCGGCAATGAAATGGAGAACGATCATCTGCACGTCAACGGGAAGAATCGGTTGAATGGAATCACCATGCATAAATCCCCAAAACGACGGCCAGACGAGGTTGTGCGGTGCTATCTTCCCATTGCTTGCGGTTGCGTATACCGGCGAGATGATATATGGCATTACGGTGTCGGCTTTGACAATGCCGTGTGTACCCAAGCCATGTCCCATTGATGTTTGCACCAACTGCGGGCGTTTGGTTGCGTACGGCCCGGAGTGACAGGCAGTACAGGACAGTTTGTCGAAATGCACTGTGGGAATTCCGGTATGACCCGGTCGCGGTGCACCCAGTCGTCCACGTTCTGACGCGTCGTTCCCGAGATGACAACCTTCACAAGAGAAGTCGGATGAAGCATTATCACCGCGTACCATATTGTGATCCAGACCGTTGCGGTGGCAATCCACACAGTGTAATCCCGATGCAAGGTGCACATCATTTTCGGTTCGCCAGCGATTATCTGCCTCGTTGATTTTGGTCGAGTGGCAAAACAGGCAGCGGTCGTTGGGAACGTTGCGGACAAGATCGACAAAGACTTTGCCCTGCAAATTGAAACGATGGTCATCGTACTCCACACCCGGCGGAATCGAACGGGCATCGTCTTTGGCAACGCCGAGGTAAATGTCGTAATCATCAGGCATAGCTTTCGTTGAGCCAGTGACATGGGCGAATCCACTGGTAGCGGCGGCAGCCCAGCGGAAATTCTGATTGCGCGTAGCCACAGCATATTCCGCTTGTTGATGGGCAGGCTCCGCATCGTGACAGGCAAGGCAGTTGATTTCCAGCTTTCCCGAAATCATCCAGCGGCGATACATCATGTCCACATCGCTGGTGTCATCTTCGCCAACGCCACCACCGGGCAGTTGGCGGCCAAACGTTTGTACGAAATACCACGGTGTCAGTCCGATGTCGTTGGGATGGATTACGCCCGGCCACTCACGATACGACAGCGGCAGTTGGGTCGCCGACAACCTGTCCGTCAAAATCCAGGGATGACCTGGTCGTCCGGCCGGGACGTGCGCGTCGTTGGCGTTGAAATGCCAGCCATGACGGATCGTCTCGTAGTTGTGGCAGGGGAGACAGGTCTGTTTGGTCGAAAACGGCAGCACAGGTTGATCGGTTGGGCGAATCCTGGCGCTATCTGCATCAAACAGTTCGATGATATGGATCGGTTTGGCGCGGCTGCCATCGCTGATATCTCCGATCAGGGGGACTTGAGTGTCATTAACCGGTTGGGAATAAAGGATTCCGGCATTGATAAAGCACAGTATCAGAAATTTTAGTGAAAACAATCTGTTGGTCATGCTAAGAATTCTCTGTAATGTATGTTGAAATTAAAAGACTCTATACAAGAGCTCATTCTAAAAACCGCTAATTACGCGAATGGACGCGAATAGAAAACTATTAAGACTTATAAAAACAATTAGTGAAAATTCGTATCCATTCAATATTAAATGGTATTGTTGGTCCGCCGCGGCGGATCATGCCAAAGGCAGATGCGCCTCCGGAGCACTCAGCCAACGGTTCGATTCGTACCCTGAGCTTGCCGTCACGCAGCGGCGTGCCGCCGCAGTTCGCGGCACGAACGGTGTCGAAGGGTACAATTTCCACCTTTTTGGAGTGAATACATACAATGTTTATTAATTCCAAGTGGATATATGCATCAACAAACCAGTTTTCTCCAGGAAACCTGGTTTGTAGCAGATAGGAAAATATTTTCAGAATTATTCCTTAAATTTTAAACTCATCATTACTAAACATCAACTTCTTTCCCGTGGCTACGGCTTCATTCACTTTCAGCACCGCGACCGCAGTCTCATAACCCACTTCCGCCGGACAGTTTAATGCTTCCTTGCCACGAACGGCATTGAAAAAATTCTCCAAATGTGGTTTGTGATATGGATCGTTCAAAACGATCGGCAGTTCATGCTTGGGCGGCGCCACCGTTTCCCGAACATCCAGTACAACACCTGGTTGGGCTGTCTTCTGCTCTTTTGGTGCGTCGAGATAGCCCATGTCCACCCATTTTTGCCAGTCCGGCGCACTGGGTTCGCGATAAATTCCTCCGCGGCCAGCGGATTCAGAAATATTGAGTGTCCCCTGGTCGCCCATGAAATTTTCAAAATAACCTTGACTGCTGTTGGTAGTGATGGTTTGATAAAACGCTCGCACCGGGCCGTCGTTGGTTTGATATTCATAAAAACACATGACCGTATCGTACCATTCGTGGGTTTGCTTTTCATAATAATCCGTCCCGCCAGTCGCAACGACTGAAACCGGCTGCGCGTTTAAAAACCAACTAAATATATCAATCTGATGCGAGCCGAGATCGACGATCGCGCCACCCCCCAAGCCTTTGTACCAGCGCCAGTTGCGGAACTGTTCCATGCTGTCGAAATCGTACTTTTTTAACCGGGAGGTTGGTACAGTATATTTTTGTGGCCAACCGAGATCGGGTTGGACAGCGCGATTCCACTGGGCATTAATAGTTGTAATACGGCCGAGCAGATTGGCTTCCTGCAGTAGCTTGGAATAGCAATGCCGGTACCGCGGATTGCTGCGCCGCTGGTGTCCGATCTGCAACAGCTTGCCAGTACGTTTGGCAGCCAGCACCATTTTGCGGGCGTCGGCAAGATTGTTGGACATTTCTTTTTCACAGTACACGTGCAAACCGGCTTCGAGACAGGCGATGGTATGACGGGCATGCCAGAAATCCGGTGTGGCGATGATTACAGCGTCGAGGTCTTTTTCCTTTGCCAGCATCTCGCGGTAGTCTTCGTATTGATTCAATTTATGTCCGTACCGTTTGAGAATACCGGCAGCGCGTTTCCGATTGTATTCCGTCCAAATATCGCACACAGCTTTAAAACGGATGTTAGGAATTTTCAGCATGGAATCCATCAGAACCTGACCCTGGGCGCCGGTGCCGAGCAACGCAATATTCAGATCGTCGGAACTGCTCGCCGGCGTTTGCGAACGAATGATGGTGGGCATAAGTAACCCGGCGCCTGCCACAGCACTGACTTTCATAAAGTCACGACGGTTGATGGTTGGTAGCGATTGCTGTTTCATGATTGTAATGGTTACTCCTTGATCGGGGGTTTGATATTATTAGTTAAGGAAGGTGCGTTAACATCCCCCTGATTCCATCTCGCAGCCCGCAAGCGGGGCGAGATGAAATATTCCCCCTTCGAATGGGGAAAATTCGCTTCGCTTGCGAAACGGACAGGGGGATGTTCGCTGTATGGATTTCTATCTCTGAAAATATCATTTACAACTCTTTAATCTTCAAATTCCGAAACCATACCGGCTGACCATGATCCTGTAAACCAATATGGCCATCGCGTGCCATATCTTTATAAGCGGTCCTAAATTTATTCGGTGTTCCATCGGGATTTTTTCTGGCTTCTGTCCATTGATTCAAATCCATATCGATGATTTGTGCGCCATTCAATACCACATAAATTTTGTTTGCCTGACATGTAATGGTGTAGTGATTCCACTCACCTGCGGGCTTACTCATGTTTTTACTCGGCGGCAGACAATCATAAATTGCGCCGTTCATGCCATATTTTGTGCCGTCCGTGGAATCGTGGATTTGCACCTCAATGCCAGTGTTCACGTAATCGTTCACATCAGCGGTGCGGAAGAATACGCCGCTATTGGCGCCAGGCGATACCTTGTATTCCAGATCGAGAATGAAATCGCCATACTGTTCGTTCATCCAGATGTAACCGCCACCGTTCCGGGTCAGTTGGAAATTATCCCATGACCATGAATTTGCCGGTAGCGTACAATTCGATAAGTCGGGAGCGATCAAATCCGTCCAGCCGGTGGGATTTAATTTGGCAGCTTCCGTGTTAAAATACTGTACACAGGCTGCGACTTCGGGAAATGAATTATCCCAGTTATATTCATACTCGATCGAGAATGAACCTTTATATCCCTGAGCATGCAACTCGGCAAGAATCCCGGCAATATTGGCTTTGCCGGCGCCCCATACCACGTCGTGGGCTTCCTTTACACCAAATTCATTCAAATCTTTTAAGTGAACTGCTTTTACGCGGCCTTTCAATTTTTGCAGCGCATCAATCGGATTAATGCCTGAGCGCATCCAGTGTCCGGTATCGCAGCCCGCGCCCAGCCATTGACTGCGGCCCTCCAGCGCTTTCAACACAATGTCCGGATTCCAGTAATGGGTTGGTTCGGGGTGATTGTGAATTGCGACATTGATTTGATATTCCTGGCACAGCTTATCGATGAGATCGAACGCGTCATCCGGCGGTTCGGATTGCAGCGTTTGGATGCCCATGGCTTTGGCAAAATCAAACACCTCGCGGCAGGCGGCTTCGTCGTTAGGCAGAGGAACGACGCCGTAATTAATTACGCGAACACCGGAATTGGCCAGTTTTTGTTTTACCTGCGCCTGTAATTCCGTGGATATGGAGTGATGCATTTTCTCGTCTGGTTGGTCGGGACTTAATTTTTGCCCGGGATACGCTTCGATCCAATCCAGCCCGGCGGCGGCAGCTTTGTCAACCGTTTCATAAAAGGTGAATTTTTTAAATGTCCATGCTTGTACAGCCAAATGCCAGCCGTCGTAAGCGTCAATCGTTGGATGATACGTTGTCGGCAGCGCAACCGGTTTGGACGATTGGCCGCAGGAATTTATGACAGCCATACCGGATATGAGTAACAGAAATGCAATACTGATAATAATAACGGGTTTCATATATTTCCTCTCATTATGGGTGCTTCAATAATGCAAGCGATTAGATAAAATATCGATAAGTCAAGAAACCAGATTTCTCAAGAAAACCTGATTTGTGGATATTGAACAGTTTTACAATTCCCACCCTTCACGATATTCTATTTGCAGCAGTTCGTTCGCTTCAGGCAGATTTGTAAATTGCATATTTTCAGAATCCCATTCAAGGATCACATTTTTGGATTGCATAAACATGGCGATATTCCCCAGCAGCATCATTTCTGTCAATGGACCGGAATAGCTGAAATCAGTAGTGGATTTCTCGCCCTTAAGTATTGCATCGATCCACTCGGCATGAATCCCTGGTGAGCGGGGAATCGTTTTTGGAGGACGCATATAAGCCTTCATATCCGTTTCCGGAACAAGGCGCGGACTGCCACCATACGTGAAACACATTAAGTGACCTTTATCGCCAAGAAACAGCACACCACCACCACCGTCGCCGAGTCGGCGATGTGGTTCAAGAAATTCCGGGCGTGGCGGATGGATACCACCATCAAACCAGGTGAGTTTGCATTCCGGATAATCTTCACCTCGCGCCGGGAATGTGTATGTCACCATCTCAGCAATGGGGTAAGAATGCTTGGTGAACGGTGTGGAAGATGCCTGCACGGTTTTCGGCGCGCCAAGATTCAGCGGCCAATAAGCGTGATCGATGATGTGGGCGCCCATATCACCAATCGCGCCTGTACCAAAATCGATCCAGCCACGCCATGCGAACGGTAGATACGCCGGATTGTACGGCCGTTCCTTCATCGGACCAAGCCACAAATCCCAGGCCAGGGTTTCGGGAATTGGAGGTGTATCCGTTGGCGCTTCGATGCCCTGTGGCCAGATCGGCCGATTGGTCCAGCAGTAGACTTCATGCACTTTGCCAATTGCGCCATCCCAAATCCATTCATTGATCAAGCGGCCACCTTCGCCGGCGTGGCCCTGATTTCCCATCTGAGTGATGACACCGGTTTCTTTGGCAATTTGTGTTAATTTACGCGCTTCGGCTATGGTGTGAGTTAGCGGTTTTTGGCAGAATACATGCTTGCCCAAACGCATACCGCGTGCAGCAATGACAGCGTGATTATGGTCAGGTGTGGAAACGGTAATCGCGTCAATCGATTTTTCTTTGTCCAGCATTTCGCGGAAATCACGGTATTTGGGCGCTTTATGAAATTTTTCGAGAAGATCGGGTTGATCAGTCACATTTTCATTTACGTATTTGACAAATTCGGCCAATTGGGTATCATCGACGTCACAGAATGCTACGAGATTGGCGTTGGGGTGTTTGCTGCATTCGGAGATGTCGGATCGGCCTTTGCCGCCCACACCAACGAAGGCGATGTTAACCTTATCGCTGGGTGCAATGTATCCCGGTCCTCCAAGCACGTATCGCGGTACGATCATGAAGGCTGCAGCTGCAGTTGCACTTGCTCCGATAAATTGTCGTCGACTAATTAGACCATCGTTCGTGGATGGGGATGTTTCGTTACGACTCATCGTTTATGCCCTTTCGATTTGAATGGATGTATTTTGGATCATTTTATTTTATTAAGAGTAATTTATTAGTCTTCTCTTGTGAGACGGCAGACGTAAGAAGTGAGAGGTCATATACATTACCGATTTCGAGAAATAAAGCGATCATCATTTTCTTTCGTGATCTATTGATTTCATTTCGCTACTGACAATTGGCGTTTGGCCGTTTGCTGAAAACGAATAGCTAATCGTTTTCGCTGAATGTAGTATATGTAATATATGTTGTATCTATTCACCCGTGATGTCATTCCGGCACACCACGGCGCATCTACGACTGGATTCCGCGTTTTTTGTCCTGACGCGTCGGGAGAATCTCCGTAATAACTACGTTTGGATGAAGGAGATTCCGGTATTTCTCACACAAAAACGGTGTGAGAAAACCGGAATGACAGGTATCTGAATAGTAACTATATGTTTAATATATTACAGCTTCAAATATAAGTAACATTTATGAAAATGATGCTATTAATTATTCACTAACTCCAATCCTAAAGAATACATTTTTTGATCACCGTTCAGCCAGCTTACTTCCTGAATGGAATAATCGAATCTTACAGCGACAACATCCAAAATTGGTAAGCGGATGCCAAAGCCCGAGCATGAAAGTTTTTCCTGCACAATCTGTTCGAAAAAATCGATAAATCCGTGTCGGATAAATAAAACATCCTTGAAACCGAATTCAGCCCCAAGATTGTAATAGATATGCTCATCTTTGGGGCGAACACCATCGAGAGCGATGATCAAACTTACATTGTTCATTTTTCGAAATAAATCGGCGGACATGCCAAATCGTATCAGTCGCGGCAGATCGTATTCGGTTGTTATCAGATCGGGATTGATCGGATCATTGTTGCCATAAATGTTGGGATCTAAATCGATTGAGAATTGGTGATTGATTCCTTTCATTTTTATGGATGTACCGTAATTCAGAAAACTTAATCCGAAACGCACATCATACACCGGAAGTGTATAAATGAAGCCACCATCGAATGCAATCGCATCTGCGTCGCTACTATATATCCGCTCTTTGATGTATTTAGCGGTGATGCCAGCGGATAGTGAGTTCCAAAATATTTTTCCATAACTTAGGCCTGTGACAGAACTGCCGGAATCATACCACTCTCCTGTGCCGTTCGGCTGAGATTCGATTGTTACTTGCATATCATCCATGTTTAAAGATTTGTATGAAAGATGAAGCGCTCCCCAGCGATTTAAATGAAGTGCGAATGAGATGTCATTAAAATGAAATGATGTTAATAGATCGGAATAGCTATAATCGATGATAGTGTGCTGTAAATGCCCCAATCCCGCGGGATTCCAGTAGGCGCCGGATGCGTCATCGGCGATGCTGCTGAATGCGCTGCCCATTCCTCTGGCACGGGCGCCCATGTCGATTGTCAGAAAGGTCGCTGCAGTTGTGCCAAAATCTGATTGTCCGGCAGCAGAGATCGAAAAGAGAAGAATACAAGGAAATAATATCGATAAGTATCGCACGGATTATTCCTGCAATAATTACATTTTATTCCTGAGAATTACGTTTTAAAAACTGTTTGCCTTCATCTTTCACATGCACGTTCGCACTATTTTCAATCACATTATTTACTTCAGTTCTGAGACATTCAAGCGTATGGGTTTGAATAGCGTTGGAAATTTTTATAATGGCCATTTCTGCTTCGGGTTTTAGCTGGTCGTCGTACAATAGGGATTTCGCCAAATCAAGGGCATCAAACAGACCGATTTTAGAAACTCCCGCCAGTATCATTTGTTTTTCTTCTTTTTGTGTAGCAAGCGGCAAGGCATTTTTATACAACGCGAAACGTTCTTCAAGCAAAAGTGTTGTATCTCTGTCGACCAAATCGATGTAACCACGCAGTGCCAGAATTCCATCTACATCCCTTGATGTACGCGCGATTTTTTCAAGGTCTGCGCGTGGAGAACTACTTGGCCAGTCACCAAGCGCGTCAATTGCTGCCCTGCGAACAGACTTTCGCTTATCGGTCAATGCTTTACGCATCGTTGGTAGTGCGGCATCATTCCCGATATTTCCCAGAATGTGGATGAAAGCGCTAAATCGTTCCGGTGATGTTTCATCCTTGAGCTGGTGAATAATAATCTCGCTGCAGGCCGGTGCATCATTTCGTTTTGCGATTGAAATTAAAGCCTGTTCTGCGCGCTTCATTTCGTTAGTATCGTCAATCGTGTCAAATCGGGTGACAAGTTTTGGGAAGTGATCCATACTTGCCAACATACCAAGACTGCGCCAACACTCGCGACGAACATTTGGATTATCGTCGATCAATGTAGCGATAAGTGTGTCACAGGCATCGGTAATGTTTCGGTCGGCTGTACTATGAATGAGCGCAATTTTCATTGAGTCATCGGCTGTGGGAATTAGGTTAATAATTGTTTCGTCGATATTTTTGGAATTTAATAGTGTCAAACTTTCCTGTGCAGCCATTTGTTCATTATGCGAACCATCGATACTCCAATGCGCCAGCATTTCAATATCATCTGCCATGCCCAATGTGCTGAATGATTTTAAAGCAGCAACACGTACATCGCGCGATGAATCTTCTAATGCAACCAGGGCAGTCTGACGAAACGCCGATTCACTACGTTCTGAAAAAACGCTTAATAACCGGATTTTTGTCAACGGAGAATATGTATTCCATGAAGCTGATAAACGGGAAATCGACAAGGAGTCCGGTAATTCCGATATGTATGAAATTGCCACTGCCTGAATATTTTGATTCTCTTTTAACAACGCGATCCGGATTAAATCAAATGCCTGATCTCCGGCTGTTTGTAGTAAACCTCGAAATGCCGCCAGACGTATTGGTAACGGATACGATTCATGATATAATGTGCCATAAATACGCGCCGCATCAGCACGGTTATCTATTTGAAGCGATTTATCCGCACATGCGAGATAACTTTCAAGTACGGCATCTTGAACATTGCCTGATGTCGATTCCACAGCTTTGGACAGTACTGTTCGCGCATCTGCAGTAGCGATTTTGCCAAGTGCTCCAGCAGCAGCCGTTGCAATCACTTCATCCTTATCGAATAGTAATTTTGATAACGGTTTCACTGCGCTTTCATCTGCTCGTTGCCCAAGTGCGTTTATAATCCCAACTTTTGTATCCCCACGGGTTTTTTTTAATGCATCACGCAATGTTTCACTAACCGGTTTGCCGGGAATCTGTTCCAGCGCATAAAGTGCTGAATTGGCAGTTTCGTCGCGATTTAATAATTGGGCTAAAATAGGGACCGATGCTTTCGTACCGATCAAGTGTAATTCTCTGCAGAAAAATTGGGTACCAGCGATCGATATATTTGTTTGAAGTTGTTTTATGATCTTGAGTTCTATTTGTTGGATGAAAACCGAGTCTTCATTCTTTTTATTGATGAGCTGATGGATTTCGTTCAGGCATTGACGGTTTTCACCGTATTCATACTCGGTTGCATGGGAAAAAAGTGAATCAATTTGAGGAAGCGTCGCTATTACAGGTTGAGTTGATGCACATACGCAAGAAGTGAATACCAGTATCCGAACCAATCGCCAAAAAGCGATTTTCTTCATCGGGGGAACTCCTTCAATTAAGAGCGCCTAATCTCGAAAACGCATACTAACGTGCAGTGCAAGTTGCTTTGAAGGCAAGGATGTAATTTCAATATACGGATGTCCTATGGCAATCTCAAGTAAAAATATGTAAAAAAGGTTTGGGACTTTATAAAATTTTCATTGTATATAGATGTTATTTGAACTGGAATTAATGAATTATCACTGCGGTTATCCAGTTAGCTCCGAAAACCTAAATCATAGTTCCGTCCGCGACCTGTCGGGACGGAATTCAGTTCCGTCGCGCTGCGACGCCTGGATAAGTTACGTTTAGAATCGATAAAATGAGCCTAACGAATTAGATAAATAAAGCGTTATCTGCTGTACGGAGACCGTCCATGTATTCCGCCGGAGACCGGCGGAACGATTCAAGTTCTTATTTATTTAGAAATAGACCGTTCGGACTAAAGTGGATAGCTGAAAATTATCACATTAAAAACTAATATTAATGAACGGCATAAATGATGGGCCCGCAGTGTATTTAATTGTATTAAGCAGGCCGATTTGGACACCGGTTAGCGATTCTGCACTATTTATCAGTCCGATTTGTGTGCCGATTATGTGCTTTCCGGAATTGATGAGTCCTAATTGGGCAAATCCCAATTCATGTGTCGTATTTTGAATACCAGCCTGAAGTCCCCATGTCGATCTGGCTGAGTTGATAATGCCCACCTGCAGTCCCCGAAGGTCGGTCCGAATATTGTTGACAATACCCACATCCAAACCATTTAATTCGACATTATTCCCGTAAATAGTATTAATCCGCAAACCGCAGATTCGCACGGATGATGGAACAACCTGCATCGGATAGAAAAAAGAGAGTTGAAACGGAAAGATACCCCATTTTTCAGGTTGCTGTTTGGGCGGCAACTCATTGCTTTGGGTATCTGTAGGTAGGTTTGAGTTTTCTGTTAATTTTTGGGCAACCTGCTTCATGCCGGATTTTAATAAATCTTCAATTGAGCATTTGCAATCATAGGTGGCTATGTTTAATATTTCTCCTGATTCCACGCTAACCAGTCGGGCGGAAATGGTGTAAATTCCCTGAAGCCTGCTAATAGTGCCTCCAACGATTTGTCCGACACCGATAAGTTTCCCCATTTTGACCATACATTCATCGGACACACAACCGCTCTGTTGAAAGCCCTGTTCAGATAGGATTTCATTCATCATTTCGCGTTCAACAATTTTAAATGAATTGGTACCGAACAGCTCCGAGCGCAGGCGTTCGGTGAGAACAACTGCCTCGTTATCAGAAACACCAATATATCTGAATTCGGTAACAGCAAGAGAAGTTTGTCCATGGCTTTGTGGCACAATGGAGACAGAGAGTAGTAATAAAAGAGTCAGAAGTTGTTTATACATACTAGGTCCTTTTGGGTAAGGTAATAAAAAATGTACTTCCTTTTCCGATTTCCGATTCAACCCAAATTTCCCCGCCATAAAGTTCAACGATTTTATTGACAACTGTTAAGCCGATTCCGGTGCTTTCGATTTCATCGCGTGCATGCAACGTTTGAAAAATTTTAAATATTCGTTTGAAATGCTGTTTATCGATACCAGGTCCGTTATCAGTAATACTCAGTTTCCACATTTTACCAGCGTCCTGACAGCGGATTGATACGAATCCTTCCGGTTTATCCATAAATTTTACGGCATTACTTAACAAATTTTCAAATAGTTGCACAAAACGTGTATGATCGCCGATGATCGTGGGTAATTCACACTCGACCGTTATATGAATATAGTCGGGCGGCGATATTAACTCAATAGCCTCATCAATTATTTTATTTAAGTTGACGGACACCGGTTCTTCGTGGGTACGTCCAATTCTGGAATATTCCAGAATACCATCAATTAGCCGGTCCATGCGCTGTACCCGGCCAATAAGCAAATTTAACATCTCTTTGCCGCTATTATCGAGTAAATTCGAATAATCCGTTGATAACCAGTTGGAAATTTGACTCACTGCACGAAGTGGCGCTTTTAAATCATGCGAGACGATATAGGCAAAATTTTTCAATTCCTTGTTTGCGGCCTCTAATTGAGATGTCCGGCGGATAACACGTTGTTCAAGTTCTTTGTTTAATTTAAGGATCTGTTTTTCAGCCTCTCGTCGTTCGGAGATATCGGTTGCAAATGAGAAGGATAGTCTTCTTCCTTCATATTCAATAAAATTGATGTTGACTTCAACAGGGAACTGCGTCCCATTCTTTCGTCTATGGATTGTCTCGATAGTAGTTACCTTAGAATCGCGCGTTCGCAAACGGTGGACTTTCCAAATTTCAGGCTGCAATGTCGGGTCAATTTCCCATATTTTTAACTGAAGTAATTCATTTAAAGAATATCCCAAATTACTGCATGCATAATTGTTTGCATAATAAATATCACCATCATCATTTATCTGGAAAATGCTGATTTGTGCATTGTCAATACCAAATTGGGTAATATGAAGTTGTGCCTCGGCACGTTTGCGTGCAGTGATATCCTGAATTGTACCAATCATTTCAATCGGACGATTGTCGCCATCATAACGCAATTCACCCAAACCATGGACCCAGGTTTCTTCACCCGTTTTATAATTGATAATTCGGTATTCTTTATCGAACAAATTTCGTTCCCGAATGACGTGACTCAACAGGTAATCCTGCATAGTTTCCCGGTCATCAGAATGGATAATTTGTATCCAACCCTGAACGGAACGGTCAAATGAGTCATCGATTCCAAATATGTCATCCAATTCTTCTGAACTGCTCCACACACCCTTGTGAATGTCGAACAGGTACGAGCCAATATTTCCGACCCGTTGTGATTCTTTGAGGAAATATTCGTTTTCCCGAATAAGAGACTCGGCTTGTTTTCTATTGGTTATTTCTCGCGTATATTCAGTAAATCCTTTTATCTGGTCGTTTTCAATAACCGGGAAATAATGAATTTCGAAATGGCGAATATTGCCCGGCGTTGCTTCATACGGAAATTCAACCTGAAATTTCTCGCCTGAAAGAACACGTTCGTGCAGACTATCCCACCATGCTTGAGTTGCAGTATCGTTTATGGATTTGTGGGGATTTATTCCCGGTTTCATATCGATGTTCAACAATTCTTTCATCATACGTGCGTAACCGGAATTATACATCACCGGTTTTCTGTTTTCGTCAGCGATCATTATGTATTCATCGGTGTTTTCGAAAATAGTCGACAGTCGGAAGTAAGCTAGCTGAAGCTCCTTCTCAGCTAATTTGGCGACGCTAATATCCTGCAGGGTACCGATTATTTTTACAATGTCATTGTTTCCATTTCGTATCTGTTTGCTAGTGTGTTGAACATATCGTATTGTTTCATCAGGAAGAATGATACGATATTCGAAAATCATCGGCGTATCGAATTTTTGCATCTGTTCAGATACTTTTGTTTTTACAAATGACAAATCGTCCGGATGAATAACGGCAAAAATCCGCTCAAAAGTTGGTGTACCATCATCAATATCAAAACCAAATAACCGATAGACCTCATCTGTCCATCCAATTTCTAAATTAGGAAGAGATATCCACCATGTACCGATATGGGCATTTGCCTGCGAGTCATCAAGAATTTGCATGGTATCACGAAATTGTTGTTCGCGACGTTTTTGATCGGTAATATCTGTATGGACACCAACAAGTCCAATTAATTTATTGGATTTATCTTTAATGGGGTAGGCACGCAGAAGAATATTCAGGATGTTTTTATACCTGTCGTACATTTCGACCTCACCGTTCCAGCTATGCCCGGCTATGATCGATTGAAATATTTTGCGCCCGATAGCCTCATCCACATAAACCGTTGCAGGTGGATCATCTCCGATTTTTCCGAATAAATTATCAAAAGCGCTATTCTGATACCAGTGTTTACCATCCGGGGTAGACATACCAATGGCATCTGATGATGATTCTACCGCGCTTCGGAAATATGTCAGCAATTGAGCTGCATGATCACTACCGGTATTGTGCAATCCTTCAGGCTGATCGCTGTGGTCGTAATTATCGATTCCGGATTTACGCATTCTTAACTTAAATAACGCCATTCCCAAATTGTCAGCTAAATTGTTAATGTGAGAAAGAACATTCTGATTACTGATAAAATCCGAAGATGCGCCGAGTGTCATCAGTCCAAAAATCTGATCATTATGATTCAGGCTAACAGACACGGCCGATTTGCCGACATAACATTTCGTGAACGGAGCACCTTCCTCGACAATTGCTGATGTTGGGATGAAAACTATGCCTGGCCGTAATAATGCCTCGCTAAAATAATTTGGAATTTGCCCACGCCCGAGTTGCTCAGACAATGCATCAAACTCCGCATTGAAGCCTGAGCTGAATACGAATGAAGCCTGTGTAGATTCATTATTTAATAAAATCCATGCGTTATCACATACGGATTGATCGATCAAATGGTTACAAGTTGCGGAAAGCAATGCCGATGGAGTTGCTTCGCCTAACAGCTCCTTATTTATCTGTTGAATGGCAACGATTAACCGATTTAAATATGTCAACAGATCCGTTGATGTTTTCTCCATGCCACATTATCCTCACAAACTTCACAATTGAATTGTTGAATTGTAGCTTTCCCCATAAATCTGACGTCTGGTACCGCGATTTCTATTGAAGTTCAATTTCGCTTTGTAAACGAATATCAGTGGAAGATGCACCGATAAAGATTTTAAATTTTCCAGGTTCAGCCGTCCAGCTTTTTATTGCCAGATTCCAGAAAGAAAAATCTTGTTTAGTAAGTTGGATTGAAACTGATGTACTCAGCCCGGGCATTAAAAGAACTTTTTCAAATCCTTTTAATTCCTTTACCGGGCGAGGAACAGAGCATTCAACGTCCTGAATATAAAGCTGGGCAACTTCCATTCCTTTAATTGTCCCGGTATTTTTTAAAGTAAATGTTACCGTAACTGTATCGGCTTGTGAAAAGGTCGGCGTAGAAACATTAATATCACTATATTCAAATGAAGTGTACGACAAGCCATGCCCAAATGGAAACAGTGGGTCGATATTTTTGCTTTCGTACCAACGATAGCCCGTAAAAACACCTTCCACATAGCGAACATCGTAAACACTGCGTTGTCGCTCGGCCTCATTGTTCCAGTCACTGTAAAGCGCCTCTCCTTTGGGAATGTAGCCATAACCAGGTGAATCTCTAAACTCTTTTTCAATAGTTATTGGTAATTTCCCTGATGGATTCACTTTTCCGGAAATTATTTCTGCCAGCGCTGTGTTCCCTGTTTGCCCACCATACCAGGCATATAATATTGCTTTCGCTTTATCGCTCCAGTCCGTCATCCGTATGCCACTGCCGGAAGTAACGATAACTACTGTGTTGGGATTATTGTTCACACACGCCAGCGCCTTTTGCTCCTGATCACTGGGAAGCGCAAATGGCCGATCCCAGCCTTCGCTGTCGCTGGTACCGACGTTACACAGGACGATATCTGCTGCTTTTATTTGATCAATTGTGGGACTCTTTACATAGGCTAGCTGCTCACCGAATTGAGCTTTCAGTTCATCGAGCATTATTTTGTTATTATAACCTTCTACTTTGGCAGAACCGCCGCCCATTGCCAGTTGTTCGACATAATCGCCTGTTAGCAAGATCGATTGGCTTGAATTTTTTATGGGGAGAATATTATCTTCATTTTTAAGAAGCACAATTCCCTCGCATGCCGTTTGCAGGGCCGTTCGCTCATGATCCGGAAAGTATTGCAACAATGTCGCGTCCTTTATACTTTCATTTTGCTTCATGGCGAAATATGTCCGGAGAATACTTTTTGCCATACGATCAATATCATCCATTTTTACTTTTCCGGAGTCGATTAGCTGTTTTGCATCTTTTAGCGCCACAGCGTAGGGCATCTCCAGATCCTGACCGGATTTTGCCAGTTTTTCTCCGTTTGAAACCGACCACCAGTCAGTCATCACCATCCATTTATATCCCAATTGCTTACGTAACAAGTCATTAATGACGGATGCGCTTTCGCCGCACCACTCGCCGTTCAACAAGTTATAGGATGTCATTACTGCTTTTGCCCCGGCATCGACGCCGGCTTTGAAGGCAGGCAGATAAATCTCGTGAAGACTACGCTCATCAACAATGGAGTTGCTCTTACGTCTGAAGTAATCAGTATTGTTTGCTACGAAATGTTTCAGTGTGGCAATTGTCCCGGTACTTTGAACTCCTTGCACATAGTTTTCAATCATGTGTGCTGCAAGGCAGGGATCTTCACCGAAATATTCAAAATTACGCCCGCATTGTGATTGACGGTAACTATTCATACCCGGACCCAGTAGAATGCCAACACCGCCTGCCCGGCATTCCTCGCCAACAGCCTGAGCATAATCGTAAGCCAGTTTTTTATTCCACGTGGAAGCTAACAAAACAGGGCATGGAAATGCAGTAGATTTTTCAAGTTGATATTTTGATAAATCCACATCACGGAATTTCGAACGCAAATGAACACCCTGGGTGGCGTCGGCCATGTATACTTCTTTAAGATGCAAACGAGGTATCGGTCGGATAAAAAAATTACGATCACCGCCCACATACGCAATTTTCTCTTCCTGTGTCATGAGTGTAAGCACTGAGTCTGCCATTTTATCAGCGACATTGTATGCTAATGGCTTAAATGACTTTTTTTTCGCTCTTGGAGTTAGGTTGCAAGCAACAAATAGTGTCATGCAAGCTACTGCTGTTACACACACAAGTAATAATCCTTTATACATGGCGTCTCCCGGATTTATTATTTAACGAGTGTCTATTATTTCAGTAAGATAGTAGTTGGTTAAAATTTTGTGATATTGATTTTATCCCATTGCCTGCTTTCTAAAGTGAAAACGCGAAGTTGAAGACATGCTGTTACAATAAACTAATACTATTATTTCCATGCTGCATCATAGGCTTGAATAATTTTATCCATCATGGCATTATGCGATTCATTGATTTTTTGCCGTGATTTATCGGCATCGTACCAACGGATTACTTCTTCAATGCCAACAGCAAATGGTATTGTCGCTTTAAAATCCGGTACGACTCGTTTGATTTTTGTGTTGTCAAAAATCATACTGTGCATTTTGTCTCCCAATAATCCGGCGCCCCAGTAAGGATCGTAGGAGGCAATAACATCTGAAGGAACATGAATGATATCTGCTTTCGTACCGGCGGCATGGGCAACGATCTCAAAAATAGCGTTCCAGGTCAACAATTCATCCGATGTGATATGGAAAATTTCACCAATTGCTTGTTCATTGCCCAGCAATCCGACGAGACCTTTAGCAAAATCGCGATGATGAGTAAGCACCCATAATGATGAGCCATCACCATGAACAATTACTTTTTTCCCCTTGCGCATGCGGTCGACGATGGTATAGCCGCCTTCCATTGGAAGCACTGTTTGGTCGTAGGTGTGCGAAGGCCGGACAATGGTAAACGGAAATTGTCGTTCACGATACGCGCGGATCAACCGTTCTTCACAGGCAATTTTGTTGCGGGAATATTCCCAGTGTGGATTTGCCAGTACAGTCGATTCTGTAATCGGTAGGCTAACCGGTGGCGTTTGATATGCGGACGCTGAACTGATGAAAATATACTGTCCGGTTCTGTCGCTGAACAGGTCAATATCAGTTTCTATATGGTCAGTCGTAAACGCAATCCAGTCCACAACCACGTCAAAATGTTCGTTGCCGATTGCCGCGGCTGCTGATTTTTTATCACGTATATCACCATTCAACACCTTTGCACCTTTGGGTACTGGCCGAATCGATTGCCCACGATTTAATAAGTACAGATCGATACCTCGCTCAATAGCCAATGGGGAACATGCAGAACTGATAATTCCTGTTCCACCAATAAACAGAACTTTCATACTCATATTTCCTTGTGTTAATAAAATATTTTGAAAAGGATTCATTTATGTTTAGAAGAAGATGAATAACGTACTTTACAAATCAATAAAAGTTTTGAAATTTTAACATTAAAATGCGTCGGTATTTATTCAGATATTATCTATTGCACGTTTTATTTGCTACAAAGTCACTAAGACTCAAAGGTACTGTGAAGAGCTTTCCGCTGTATTTTTTCGAGACTTTGTGTGTTCGTGGCTGAATGGTTATATGCGTCGTACGTTAACCGTTATATTTTTAATACATAAACCACAACGAAATTGTGTTCGTTTCATTTGTCGACAACAAAAAAAAGTTGGTAACAATTAGAACAAAAAACGAATTGTTATTCTTCAGCTAAATAACTGTAAAAATGTTACGATATAAATAATAGTGATAAACCGGGTAAATCCAAATTACGATTTATTTCATACGGCGGTTAATTTCTAAATTAAACCAAATATAATAAAATATATATTTAATAGCAACCACTAAAACAATAGTGTCCTTCTCTATTCAAATGACTGATTGGCAGATTCAAGACCGACTCAACTAAAAATTACGTAAATAAGAACACAAAATCCAATGTCTGAAATCTCACTTTTTTTCTGCAAAAATACCTTAATTAATAAGGGAGTGGGGTACATTTACCGATGTAATTAAATATACTGGTGATTATTTTAGGGCGATAGCACATGCGACGTTTGGTTAGCATTATTATTTTTTTAGTTGGAATACACTCATGGAGTTATGCGCAAAAAACTCGTATTCGGCTTGAACATTTGACAATCCGGGACGGGTTATCACAAAGTTCCATACGTTGTATCGCTCAGGATACGCTTGGTTTTTTATGGTTTGGGACGTATGATGGTTTGAATCGATTTGATGGATACAATTTTGTCCATTATTTTTCGGAATCCACAGGTAAAAATAAGCTACATTCCAATTCAATTAAAACATTGCTTGTAGATCATCATGGCGCGCTATGGATTGGAACGCTTAATGGTGGTCTTTACAGATACAATTCGGAAACCGATGATTTTCAATATTACTTACATAATCCTGATGATCCGCACAGTCTTTCTGATAATAATATCGTGGCCTTGTTTGAAGATAGTCATGATAATTTATGGATCGGAACGCGTTTTGGAGGCCTTAATCGATTTGACCGAAAATCAGGTCGTTTTTATTCATACTACACGGAAGCCGGCAAATCCGATGGAATCGATCAGCAGCATGTGTTGTCGATTGGTGAAGACAAAGCAGGCAATCTATGGGTGGGAACTGAATTCGGCCTTTATCGACGCCGTGGTCAAAAACGCGAATTTTGTCGTTATATTGCCAATCCTGCTTCTCCGAAAAGTCTATTTAGTGATGATATAAATGTAATTTATACAGACAAGTATGGCGATCTTTGGTTCGGTACAAGCTATGGCCTTCATAAATATAATCCGGATGATGATAGTTTTCAACGATATTTGACTGACCTTAAGGAAGCAGTAGATATTCAGGCAATAACCGAAGACCGGTTTGGTTGTTTTTGGATTGGGTGTTATCTTGGTGGCTTGTTCAAATTTGATCGGTCCAGGAACAGTTTCAAACAGTATACTGCCGATCCCAACGATCCGTTGAGTTTAAGCAATAATTTGATTATGGCATTGTTTGAAGATAAATCCGGTGTGCTATGGATTGGAACAGACGTAGGTGGCTTAAATAAATATGATTATCGAAATCGGCAATTTATTCATTACAACCATCAGGCTGGCACAAACAGCCTTAATAATAATAGTGTGAATTATATTTGTATCGATCGTGACGAAATTGCATGGATTGCAACAATGGGCGGCGGTTTAACCAAATTTACGTCCGACGAAAAATTTATTACCTATCGTCATGATCCGGATAATCCCAATAGCCTGGTTGATAATTTTATAACATCCATTTGTGAGGATCGATTCGGTTATTTATGGATTGGTACACTTAACGGACTGAGCAAGTTTGATAAATCAGGGAAACAAACATTCTATAACTATACCACGAATTATCAAGATACGACCGAAATTAGTAATAACAGTATCTGGTCCATCTATGAAGATAAGCGTGGCAATTTATGGATTGGCACCTATAACAAGGGACTAAATTTATACAATCGCGATCAGGATAACTTTACACAATTCATGCATGATCCAAAAAATCCCAAAAGCATCAGTGATGACATTATTTGGGCGATGACTGAAGATAGTCACGGGAACTTTTGGATTGGAACCGAAAGAGGCGGACTAAACCGATTCGATCGCGACAAACGAGAATTCACTTCATACCAGCACAGCCCTGATGATTCTCAGAGTATTATTGATAACAAAATATTGAATTTGTTTGAAGACAGTCACGGTGTATTGTGGCTGGCCACAGATATTGGTCTGGATAAATGCATTTCAAGGCTGGATGAAATTTCATATTTACGATTTGAACATTATTCGGAAAAGGACAGCTTGCCGCACAATTCGATTCAGGGAATTCAGGAAGATGCTCACGGGAATTTGTGGATCAGTACAAAGGCTGGCATTTCGAAATTTGATCCTGTTAACAAACAATTCAAAAATTATAATGAGAATGATGGTTTGCAGGACAGGGAGTTTATGATTCATGCCGATGGAATTTATCACGATGGTCGAATGATGTTTGGCGGAATTAATGGTTTTAATATTTTCCATCCGGATAGTATCCATGACAATCCTTACCCGCCCAAAGTTGTGATTACCCGATTTAAGCTATTCAATGAAAATGTTCCGGTCAGCCGGGAAACAGGTACATATCTTAAAAAGACAATTACAGTGACTGATACTATCCTACTCTCACATGAGGATAAAGTTATTTCCTTCGAATTTGCTGCATTACATTTTGTTGCGCCGCAGAATAATTATTACGCTTATAAACTTGCCGGTTTTGAGAATAAGTGGAACTACACGGATGCATCAAAACGATTTGTAACTTATACAAATTTAAATCCCGGCGTTTATACTTTTAACGTCAAAGCTGCCAATAATAATTCCGTATGGGGCAAACCAACAAACCTTACTATTATAGTCACTCCACCATATTGGCAGCGTTGGTGGTTTCGTATTTCTGCCGCCGGTCTAATGTTGATTCTTATCGGGCTGCTGTATCATTTCCGAACTATTAATATTAAACGGAAAAACAGACTCCTTGAACAAAAGGTAGCAGAACGCACAGAAGAGCTCAACAAGGCTAAAATTTCTGCTGAATCTGCCAGCAAATCAAAAAGTGAATTTTTGGCAAATATGAGTCACGAAATTCGCACACCAATGAACGGTATTATCGGAATGACAGAGCTGGCATTGGGTATGGTTCACGAAAGCCAACCGCGGGAATACATGAAAATCGCCAAATTTTCTGCGGAATCATTATTAGCCCTGCTAAACGATATTCTCGATTTTTCAAAAATTGAAGCCAGTAAGCTGGAGCTGGAAAAAATTGATTTCAACCTGCGTGATTTATTGGAGAACACGGTCACAACAATGGCCGTACAGGCGCGAACCCAAAAAATTGAATTGTTATGTGATATCAAACAAGATGTGGCTGTCAATCTCAAAGGGGATCCCGGACGAGTACGGCAGGTCATCACAAATTTGGTGGGAAATGCCATAAAATTCACAGAGCAGGGCGAAGTTGTCGTTCGCGTCGAAAAAGATGAAACGCCAGCAGTACACAGTGATAACATCTCATTACACTTCTCAGTTCGCGATACTGGAATTGGGATTGATCCATTGAAGCAGGAGCATATTTTTGAAGGTTTTTCACAAGCAGACAATTCAACAACGCGGAAGTATGGTGGTACCGGATTAGGGCTCACTATCTCCAAACGTCTGGCTGAACTAATGGGCGGACGAATCTGGGTTGAAAGCAAAGTCGGCGTTGGTAGTACCTTTCACGTCATACTTGTTTTTGAGCCCGGTCAGTTAGTAGATGACGACGAACTGTTGAACGAAACATGTGATTATTCATCAGCTTCGATCCTGGTTGTTGATGACAATGCCACGAACTGTATGATTTTGAAGGATAATTTAACTGCCCTTGGCTGTCAGGTTACGGTAACACGCAGCGGAAAACAGGCGCTCGAATACCTTGAATTAATTGATATTCTTGCCAAACCATACAATTTAATATTGCTGGATTACTTGATGCCGGAAATGGATGGTTTGATGTTTATTCAAGAAGTTCGTAAAAATAAAAAATGGGATGATATTATAATAGTTATTATCAGTTCGGTTGCTTACAAGTCGGAAATTATAAACGATGACAATTTGGGGATTTATGAATTTTTGTACAAGCCAATCCGCCGCAAAGAGCTAATACGATTGCTAATAAAAATTTTCGGAAAGAATGCCGACCATATTAATGTTCAGTCGGGTGAAAATACTCATAGCACCATTAATAGAAAGCTTAACATTCTTTTAACAGAAGATAATTTGATCAATCAGAAAGTAGCGGTGAGTCTACTTGGTAAATGGGGGCATAAAGTCACGATTACTAACAATGGTATGGAAGCAATTGAATGGCTTGAAAAAGCGGATTTTGACCTGGTGTTCATGGATGTACAAATGCCTGTTATGGATGGTGTGACTGCAACAAAAGCAATTCGCGGTTCCACTTCGCCTAAAATCAATAGGGATATTCCGATAATCGCCATGACAGCTCATGCAATGAAAGGTGATCGGGAATCATTTCTGAAGGCAGGAATGACGGATTATATCTCAAAACCAATTCATGTTGATGATTTGCAGCATATGATTGAACGATATACAAAGGTAAAGGAGAAAATAATTACTTAATCTTTTCGTGTGAATCAGGAATCGTTCCTGATTATTTCAATTTAAGCCATTGTATGCTAATGAGGAATTATTGCTCGTGAAAGAATTTGATAAAAAAGAGTCATATCGTCTCACTATTCTTATTTTGCTGATTGTACTGATGACTACAATCAGCACATCGGTGTTTTCATACCATCAAATAAGGTTCAACCATCTCAATAGTAAAAACGGACTTTCTCATAATTCTGTAACGGTAATTCTCCAGGATTCACAGGGATACATGTGGTTTGGTACGGAAAATGGTTTGAATAGATATGATGGCTATGACTTTGTTACATACAGTTATAATCCAAAGGATTCCACATCCATTAGTGACAACCGGATTAAATGCCTTCACGAAGATACCAAAGGTAACCTGTGGATTGGTACGTACAGTGCCGGATTAAATTTGTATGTACGCGATACCGAGCAATTTGTCCGATACCAAACAGACTTTAATGACACGACATCAATAAGCGGAAATTCAATACGCTGTATCACTGAAGATAGTCGAGGTAATTTATGGATTGGTACGATGCATGATGGTTTAAACCGATTCGACCGCGAGCGCAATATTTTTATTCATTATAACCACAAGCCCAACACTGACAATAGCATGCATAATGATGATGTGTTTTCAATAATTGAAACGGAAGATGGATTGTTATGGCTTGGTATTAACGGTGGGGGAATAAATTCATTTGACCCTGAGTCCGAATCGTTCACGTATCATAGCTATGCCGATGACAATTATAAGAATATCCATTTCGGTAATTTTGGCAAGCTGCTCATGGAAGATTCCCGAGGTAATTTATGGATTGGGATTGCCGGAGATGGATTGATAAAATTCAATCGGAGAACGAATACATTTAAACATTATAAATCCGGGCCATCGGATAACACACTGGCGCATAATATAATTAGCAGCTTGCTGGAAGATGATGGTGGGGATATCTGGATTGGGACGGATGGCGGTGGAATCAGCATATTTAATCCTGAGAGTGAACAATTCTCATGTTTGAAGTCTGATCCTCTGAAAAGCGCCAGTTTAAGTAATGATCAGATATATGTTATGTACACCGATTCTCAGGGAATTATCTGGATCGGAAACTATAGCGGTGGTATTAATATCTACAATAGAAATGAATGGAAATTTCAAGCATATACCAGGCCGGAGTACCCTGAGCTATTGTCGCATCCATCGATTTTGTCTTTTCTTGAAGATGAAAGCGGTGTCATCTGGATCGGAACGGATGGCGGTGGTTTAATACGATATAATGTAAATACGCATACGTTCACCCGCTATCAACATCAACCGGGGAATGAATCTAGTATTAGTGGCGACGTTGTACGAAGTATTTACCAGGATCATCGTGGAAATTTGTGGTTCGGAACGTATGGCGCTGGTCTGAATTTGTATAATAAGGAGAATGATACATTCACTCATATTAAAAGTGAACCGGATGAGTACAACAGCCTGTTGAATGATCATGCCTGGTCTTTGTTTGAAGACAGCTATGGAATTTTCTGGATTGGAACGTTGGGAGGCGGTGTCAGCCAATACGATCGGGACAAAGGTATTTTTAAACATTATACATATAATAACAAAAATCCTCATTCAATTAGCAGTAATGCGGTTTCTGTAATTCATGAAGACAAGCATGGCAACCTATGGTTTGGCATGGAAGGCGGTGGACTTAATTTATACGATCGTAAAAACGATTCATTTATACGGGTTCTGCATTCATCGACTGACAGTGCCAGTTTAAGTAATAATGACATTCGCACTATCTTTGAAGATTGCGCTTCCAATATATGGATTGGCACTGCGGATGGCTTGAACAAAATGAACTTCAGCGACACCACTTTTACAATCTTCCGAAAAGACGATGGGTTGCCAAGTAATGCCGTTTATGGAATTTTGGAGGATGACCAGCATAATTTATGGATCAGTACGAGCCGTGGGTTATGTAAATTTGATTTACGAACCAGGAAAATTAAACAGTTTAAGGAGAGCGATGGGCTCCAGGCTTTACAATTCAATTATGGAGCCTGCCTGAAAACATCCACGGGATATTTTTATTTTGGGGGGATTAACGGATTCAATGTATTCCGACCGGATGATATTCATGATAATCCTCACGTGCCACCGATTATAATTACCGGTTTTTCCATTTTTGGTCAGCCTATTTCATTTAAAGAACAAAACGCACCATTTGATAAGGCAATCTCAAAATCTAAAAAAATTACACTTTCTTATAAGCAGAACATGTTCTCGTTCAAATTTGCGGCTCTGGATTACACATCGCCTGAAGATAACAAGTTTGCCTATAAAATGGTAGGTTTTGATGAAAATTGGAATTTTACCGATGCTAAAATGCGAATTGCCACATATACCAATTTGAACGCGGGCGAATATACATTTCATGTAAAGGGTGCGAATAATGATGGTGTGTGGAATGAACAGGGCGCATCAGTTAAGCTGATTATATTGCCGCCGTTTTGGCAGAAATACTGGTTTAAATTTACTACCGTGATGCTTGTTTCGCTTGTCATTTTTGCACTTTATTATTTTCGGACGCAAGCTATTAGAATAAACAATCGTTTGCTGGCAAATTTGGTCAGCGAACGAACGGCTGAACTTGAAGATAAAACGAATTTATTGCAGACAGTCATCGATCTGGTCCCGGATAGTATTTATGTGAAAGATAAGCAAAACAAGTTTATGCTGAACAATCGAGCACATCTGCTTTCGATGGGGGTGGAAAAACAGGAAGATATTCTTGGAAAAACCGAGCAAGATTATTTGTTTCAGGAAGATGCGCTGCAGGCACAGCGCGATGATCGTAAAATCATTGAGACCGGTCAACCAGTTATTAATAAAGAAGAATATCGAACCGATTTGCTCAGCAATAAATCACAATGGTTATTGACATCCAAGGTTCAATTCAAAAATAAGCGGCATGAAATTCAGGGCATCGTCGGAATAAGTCGTGATATAACGGATCGTAAACTATTTGAAGAAAAATTGCAACAAGCAAAACAAGATGCCGAAATTGCCAATAGATCCAAAAGTGAATTTCTGGCAAATATGAGTCATGAAATCCGCACTCCGATGAATGGGATTATCGGGATGACTGAACTGGCACTTGATGCAGACACACCTGATCAGCAGAAAGAGTACCTGAATATAGTGAAACAATCAGCCGATTCTCTGCTTGGATTGCTGAATGACATTCTCGATTTTTCAAAAATTGAAGCGGGCAAGCTGGAACTGGAAGACATCGATTTTGATTTGCACGACATTGTGGAAACAGCGCTGGCTACACTGACTTTTCAATCAAAGTTGAAGGGATTGGAACTGCTATGCGATATTAAGCAAAATGTACCAGCGGCGATTGTTGGTGATGCCGGACGGTTGCGCCAAATATTGGTTAATTTGCTGGGGAATGCCATTAAATTTACGGAAACCGGTGAAATAGTTGTACACGTGGAATTGGATAATTCTGTGAAGTCTCTGGCCGATGGGCAAATTGGATTGCATTTTTCTGTATCCGATACAGGAATTGGTATTCCACCGGAAAAGATCGATAAAGTGTTCGAAAGTTTTTCACAGGCTGATAGCTCAACAACTCGCAAGTATGGAGGCACCGGGCTGGGATTGACAATATCCCGTAGACTTACAGAAATGATGGGGGGACGAATTTGGGTTGAAAGTGAAATCGGGGAAGGGAGTACATTTCATTTTACAATAAAAACATATGAGGGAAGTCTCGGTCATACCAAATGCAATGATCTGGATATGAGTGAATTTAATGGCCGGGGAGTTGTAATTATCGATAGCAATACTACAAACTGTAAAATTTTAGATGATGTTCTAAAATCCCATGGATTCACAACGATTGTAGCACAGAGCGGGCAAGCAGCGCTCAGTATTTTGAATGAAACTGATATGAATACAACAGATATATCATTAATGCTATTCGAACATAATATGCATGAAATGGATGGATTTGAGCTTGCATCGAACATTAAAGCGAAACGTGAATGGCGGGATATTAAGCTTATTATGATGAGTGCTTTCAGGGATCGTGGTGATGCGGAACGAATGCAAAAAGTGGGAATCAGTGCCTGTCTGCAAAAACCAATTCGGCAGGCAAAACTGCTGTGCCAAATTAAACGAGTGCTGGGATCAGAACGAATGTCTGAAGGTCCTGACGAAAATAAACTGCTTGAATCCGAGAACATCCCTGCTATGGCTGTGCTGCTGGCGGAAGATAATCTTGTCAATCAGAAAGTGGCGGTTAGCCTGTTGGAAAAATGGGGTCATCAGGTAACTGTAGCGAATGATGGGAAGGAAGCAATTTCACTTTTACAGGAAAATGAATATGATATTGTATTGATGGATAATGAAATGCCAAATATGAACGGTGTTGAAGCGACATATGAAATTAGAAGTGGAAACCATGCAAACATTAACAAGGAGATACCTGTCATCGCTATGACTGCCCATGCCATGAAAGGCGATCGGGAACGATTTCTGGCTGCGGGAATGAATGATTATATTTCTAAACCGATTAAGATAGAAGAGTTTTTAAGCGTGCTTAACAGCATTTCAAAGAAAATTAAAATAACCGTGTCGTGAATAGTGCAATAATCGAGAATTTACTGCTTCTGAAGTGGTTTTGAGATTGTCCATAATTTCTCCTCCTTTCAAAGGAGGAGACTAAGAGGAGGCACTTAACGAGAAGAATCTCAAAACCACTTCGATACAAGTATATATCAAAGCATCGTTGAAATTCTGCTGGAGAAAAGAAAATAAAATGTGCATGAAGAAAATTATCCTAAGTCTGTTGATTATTACTCAATATAACAACATTCATGCCGACCAACCTGATATCAAATTTAAACATTTGACAACCGAACAGGGGCTCTCACACAGTTATATAAAGTGTTTGAGTCGTGATAGTTATGGTTATATGTGGTTTGGTACGGGAAATAGCGGCATAAATAAATATGACGGTAATCAATTCACCGTTTATAAATATTCCGCTAACGAGGCAAATAGCTTATCAAATAACACTGTGAATGCAATCTACGAAGATAAGGGCAAAAGATTTTGGGTGGGCACACAACGTGGCTTGAATCTTTTTAATCGTGATTTAAATGTGTTTATGCCTGTTTCCTGTACAGCAGAATTAAATATTGAGGGGATTTATGGTCTTGAGAATGGGGGTTTATTCCTTATTACTCATTCAGAATTTTATTTATTTAATCCGGAAAATGAATCCATGGAACAGTTTGTGCCCGAGCGTGAAAACCTATCCACTGATTTTTTTAACGGGAGAATAATTTCCTATGATAAAAACAAATATCTTGTTGCTACTCTCAAAGGTCTTTACTCTTTTGATTTCAATACAAAATCCTTTACAAAAATGACAGGTAATGAGACTGCTATTCCTGATATTGAAAATTTAAAAGTTAGTTCGATCTTCAAAGATAGTAACGGTAGAATTTGGGTTGGTTCTGCTGATAACGGTCTATTTTGCATGCGTTATCATTCAAATAGCACTGCACTCCCTGTTTTTGAAAAGAATTATTCCAATCAGTCAAATAATCCTTATAGTATTGGCACCGGTGAAATAGCAGCGCTTGTGGAAGATAATAATGGATATTTATGGATTGCAAATGATGGGATCAATATTTTCGATTTTAATAAAAACGATGGCATTTTCTATCGCTACCAATATAACGAACAAGACGCCTATAGCATTTCCACGAATCAGGTAAAGGCAATTTATAAAGATAATGAAGGAACATTATGGATTGGGACATTTAATGCAGGAGTCAATTATTACAATCCGATGTTGTTTAAATTTACTCACGTAAAGCATAATTCTTTAACTGATAATTGTCCTAATGGTAAAAGCGTAAATGTAATGTTTGAAGACGATAAGTATCTTTGGCTCGGTACTGAAAATGGATTAAATCGCTATGATAGTAAAACGAATCGCTGGACACATTTTACGCATGATGATAAGAATGATAAAAGTATTGGTTCCAATGGCGCATGGGCAATATTAAGAGATAGCAAAGGAAGATTATGGATTGGAACATGGGCCGGGGGACTGAATCTATTTAATGATGAAACCGAAACGTTCACACGCTTCATGAATGATCCGAATAATCCGTCAAGTATCAGCAGTAACAACATTTTTGGAATTTCTGAAGATAGAAATGGAATCATTTGGATTGCTACGATGGGCGGTGGATTAGATCAATTTAATCCCTATACTAAAAAATTTAAAAGCTACATCACTCAAGGAACGGAGACAAGCATTTCTACGAATTGGACAAAATCCGTACTGGTTACACAAAACAATGAAATCTGGGTAGCGACTGGCAACGGCATTGATATATTTAATCGGGAAACCGAGGACTTCTCTCACTATCGAAAGGAAGAAGGTAATCCGCAAGGATTAAGCGGGAGCCAGATAGTAGTACTTTATGAAGATAGTAAGGATAATATTTGGGTCGGAACGGAATATGGAATTAACCGCTTTAATCGCGAGCAAAAGACATTTACATCCTATACCGAAGATGATGGATTGACGAATAACGTCATCCGTGGCATTTGTGAGGATAGCGATGGTAATTTGTGGATTAGCACCAATAAAGGCATTTCACAATTTATGAACGCAATTTATAAACCGGATGTGGCAGAGTTTAAAAACTATTATCAAGATGATGGCTTGCAAAGCAATGAGTTCAGCAGCCGGAGCTGTTTTGTCGGAAAGGGAGGAAAATTATATTTTGGGGGTAATAATGGTTATAATATTATCGAACCGAAAAATATTCTAAGCAATACATTTCCACCCAATGTTGTGCTAACAAATTTCCTGCTTTTTAACAAGCCAGTCAAAATTGGTGGTGAAGAATCACCACTCTCAAAGCATATAAGTCTGACGGAAGCACTTGAACTGTCCTATAAACAATCAATTATCCGATTTGAATATGCCGGATTAAATTTGTTAGTGCCCGAAAAAAATCAATATGCATATATGATGGAAGGTTTTGAGGATGAGTGGAATTATGTTGGCACCCAAAAATTTGTTACCTATACAAATCTTAATCCCGGTAAATATACGTTTCGCGTAAAAGCTTCGAATAACGATGGAGTATGGAACGAAAAAGGTGTTGAATTTCCGATAATAATCGTCCCACCGGTTTGGCAAACAGCGTGGTTTAGAATTGTCGCTCTGTTTTTGTTGGGAACCATTGCTTATACCATTTACAAACTACGCGTAAGAAGCGTGGAAGCTCAACGCAAACAACTCGAAGCGCAGGTACGTGAGCGGACGGAGGAAATTGAGCAACAAGCAACGCAGCTTGAGAAAAACAACGAAAAAATGAACCAGCAATTGGTTGAGTTGGAAAAAGCGGAAAAAATCGCGCGTGAAGCAGAACGAGAATCAAAAAAGAACGAAGAAAATTTTCGAAATCTCTATATTCGTATGAATCAGGCGGTACTTCAATTGAATCAGGGGATTGGCAAACTTACGGAAATGGCGGACTCAGTGGCCTCCGGTGTCAATCAGATAAGTCTTGGAAGTCAGGTTATCGCTACCGGCGCGAATGAACAAGCAAGTTCACTCGAAGAGATCGCCAGCAGTATGAGCTTAATGGCCTCGGCAATCAGACAGAATACAGCGGGCGCAAAGGACGCGCAACAACTTTCAAAACGAACAAGCGAAGATTCGCAACAGGCGACACAGAGTATGCATGAGCTTTCCGAAGCGATTAACCAAGTAAAAGCGTCATCCGATAATACAACGAAAATCATAAAGACAATCGATGACATAGCCTTTCAAACAAATTTATTGGCATTAAATGCCGCCATTGAGGCTGCTCGTGCTGGCGAGGCCGGAAAAGGTTTTAGCGTCGTAGCTGATGAAGTGCGCCGGTTGGCAATGTTGAGCGCCGAAGCGGCGAACAATACAACCGAACTGATTTCCGAATCAAAAAAGGATGCCGATAGAAGTGTGGAATTGAATCGAACTGTGCTCGAAAATTTAAAACGAATCGCCGGGCAGGTGGAACAGGTTGATGGAACGATGAATGAAATTGTTATGTCTTCGGAAGGGCAACAAGAAGGGATTTCTCAAATCGATCTGAGTGTGGAACAATTGAATTCAATCACACAAAAAAATGCAGCGCAAGCCCAGGAAACTGCCGCGTTAACTGAAGAAATGGACTCAAGCGCAGTTGAACTAAGAAATCTGGCAAAGCTATTTCATGATGCCCTGGAAAAACTAACACAGGTTGAAAAACATTCGGATAGTCCGAATCATCTAGTTGCTGAACAGGTAAAGTACTGCTCATAAAAAGCGTGTAATCAAGCGAACCGAAAAAATTATGTAAGAAATGATTTGCGTATTAATTGAATTTTCGATTATGGAATAAAACATTTCTGCGAACATGAAAATATATAAAAAATATTTGGAATAACTCAACATGAAAAAATTACTTTTATGTATGTTGGTTATAATTCAATACAGCAATATATTTGCTGAACAACCAGATATCAAATTTAAGCACCTGACCACAGAGAATGGCTTGTCGCATAGTTATATCAAATGCATATATCGAGATAGTTATGGCTACATGTGGTTCGGAACGGCAAACAGTGGAATAAACAGGTATGATGGTAATAATTTTACCAGTTATAAATATAAATCCGGCGACATTAATAGCTTGAGTAATAACACAATCAATGCAATTTGTGAAGATGCAAATAATACACTATGGATAGCCACTTTGAAAGGTCTGAATAGCTTTAATCGTGATTTGGATTATTTTTACACGGCGCCTGGTACCAGTACATTAAATATTGAAGGAATTCATAGCCTTAAAAACGGCGACTTGTTGTTAACTACCCGGGATGAGTTTTATTCATATAATCCTGCCGACAACACACTCCAGGAGTTTATTCTTGATCGGGAAAATTTAGCGGATGATTTTTTCAATGGACAAATGATAGCCATTGATAATGACAACTATTTAATTGCGACGCGCAAAGGCCTATACTCATTCAGTACTAAATCAAAAGCATTTTCCAAGGTGATTCAAAATAATACCGATAATCAGGAAATTGAAAATTTAAATGTTCGCTCATTATTGAAAGATAGAAAAGGTCGTATTTGGGTAGGCACGGTTAACAATGGTTTATTTTGCCTGGCATATAATACCAAAAGCGATGCTCTCCCGGTATTTATCAAAAATTATATGAACGATGCAAATAATCCATCCAGTATTACTAAAGATGAATTAGTCAGACTTGAGGAAGACGACAACGGTTATTTATGGATTGCAACTTCACAGAATGGAATTGACATTCTTGGTGTGAATAGCAATAATGATATCTTTTATCACTATAAAGCGGATTTGCAGGATAATTATAGTATTTCCAGTAACTCAATTAACTCAATGTACAAAGATTATGAAAACACAATCTGGATTGGGACATTTAATGCAGGCATAAATTATTACAATCCGGTACTGTTTAAATTCACTCATGTAAAGTATAATCATAACAATAAAAATGGTTTGAGCGAACCAGGAATAAATGCAATCTACGAAGACGGGAATTATCTCTGGCTTGGCGCCGGCAATGGGTTAAATCGGTACGATCGTAAAAATAATCGCTGGACCCATTTTTTGCCAGATGAAAATAATGATCAAAGCCTTAGCGCCAACGGGGTTTGGGCCATATTGAGAGATAGTAAGGGGCGATTGTGGTTGGGCACATGGGCAGGCGGACTAAATTTGTTCGATGATAAAACGGAAACATTTACCCATTATAAAAACGATCCAAAAAATCCTTCGAGTATTAGTTGTAATAATATTTTCGGAATTACGGAAGACTCGGAAGGCATATTATGGGTAGCCACAATGGGGGGCGGACTGGATAAATTTACTCCCGAACGGAATACGTTTAAAAGTTATATACCCCAGGGCACTGAAACCAGCATTTCTACGAATTGGACAAAATCGGTACTTGAAACACAGAATGATGAAATTTGGGTGGCGACCGGCAATGGTATTGATATTTTTAACAAGAAGTCCGAGGAATTCTCTCATTTCAAAAAAGAAGAAGGCAATCCTGAAAGCTTGAGCAGCGACCAGATTGTTGTGCTTTATAGGGACAGTAAGGATAATATCTGGGTTGGTACGGAATATGGGATAAACCGGTTTAATCGAGACAACGGGACATTTACATCTTATACTGAAGATGATGGTTTATGTAATAATGTGATAAGGGGCATATGTGAAGACGATGATGGCGATCTTTGGATTAGTACCAATAAAGGTATTTCTCAATTTGTGAATGCAGTTAATCGACCGGATGTCGCCCAATTTAACAACTTTTATGTTGATGATGGTTTACAGGGAGATGAATTTAATAGTCGTTCCTGCTTCAATGGAAAAAATGGGAAATTATATTTTGGTGGATCGAATGGTTATAATATCATTGATCCTGAACACATCAACTACAATATGAATGTACCTGAAATTGTTTTAACTGGCTTTAATCTGTTTTATAAACCGGTTGTTATTGGAACTGACAGTTCACCACTCACAAAAGATATTAGTTGTACACAAAAAATTGTGCTCTCTCATAAACAATCTGTCATTCGCATCGAATATGCCGCTCTGAATTTACTATCGCCAGAAAAAAATCAATATGCATTTATGATGCATGGATTTGAAGATAACTGGAATTACGTTGGCAATCAAAATTTCGCTACCTACACAAACCTTAATCCCGGAAAATACTCGTTCAGAGTGAAGGCATCAAATAACGATGGCGTATGGAACGAACGAGGTGCTTCACTGAAAATAGTGATAGAACCGCCGTTCTGGAGTACATGGTGGTTTCGAACAACATCCTTGCTATCAATCATCATTTTTATTATTGCGTTTTATCATGTCAGAACGCATAACATTCGGAAAACAAATAAACAGCTCGAACAAAAAGTACGGGAACGTACCAACGAACTGGTGATTGCGAATAGTGAATTGGCAGATAAAAAAAATTTACTGCAAACATTAATTGATATTATTCCTGACCATATCTACATAAAAGATAAAATGAGCCGGTTTATTCTAAATAACAAGGCGCATCTCCAGCTTTTAGGCGCTAAAAAGCAGGATGAGGTGCTTGGCAAAACAGATATGGATTTTTTCCCGGATGAATTATCTAATACATATTTTAACGACGAACAAAAAATATTAGAAACTGGAATATCAAAAATAAACGAAGAAGAACAAGTAATTAATCTGACGACGGGCAGAAATCATTGGGTTACTGCCACAAAAGTTCGCTTTGAAGATAGACTTGGCCGTGTACAGGGGCTCGTGGGAATAAGTCATGATATAACAGAGCGTAAAAAATTTGAAGAAGAGCTGAAGCAAGCGAAAGAAGATGCTGAATCAGCCAATCGTTCAAAAAGTGAATTTCTTGCAAATATGAGCCATGAAATCCGCACGCCGATGAATGGTGTCATCGGTATGACTGAATTGGTACTTGATACAGAACTCACAAAACAACAGCACGATTATTTAAAAATCGCCAAACAATCGGCTGAATCACTGCTTGATTTGCTAAATGATATTCTCGACTTTTCGAAAATTGAAGCGGGCAGGTTGGAACTGGAGGCAATCGATTTTAATCTGCGCAAAGTATTTGAAACAGCAGTGACAACGCTCGCTATTCAGGCGCATTCCAAAAAACTGGAATTATTATTAAATATAGCTTCTAATGTACCGGATATACTCAAAGGTGATCCTGGCAGGTTGCGGCAAATTGTTGTTAATTTAATGGGGAATGCCATTAAATTTACGGAAAAGGGGGAAATTGTTGTTCAGGTTAAATTGGCAGAAACAGAGAAAATCGGATTCATTGGCATTCATGTCGCCGTAAAGGATACCGGGATTGGTGTCCCTGCCGATAAAGTAGATAAAATTTTTGAGAGTTTTTCACAAGTCGACGCCTCAACAACGCGGAAATACGGCGGCACTGGTCTTGGGCTCACCATTTCTCAAAAGCTTTCGGAAATGATGAACGGTAAAATTTGGGTAGAAAGTGAACTGGGTAAAGGAAGCACCTTCCAATTTACCGCCTATTTGAAACCAGGTCAATTAAAGCAAATTGATAATTTTAAGGAGCAATTTACTGAACTCGGAAAACTACGAGTGCTCATTGTTGATGATAACAATACAAATTGCATCATTGTATCCGAAGTACTTAAGTTTTATGGAATCGATGCAGCAACTGCCTGGAATGGAAAAGATGGCTTAGGCATGCTTTATAAAGCCACAGTTGAAGAAAATCTGTTTGATTTAATTCTGCTTGATTATCAAATGCCGGAGATGGATGGATTCGAATTCACACAGAAAGTAAGAGCCAATTCCAAGTGGGATAGCATCAAAATTGTTATGATGAGTTCGGTAGTTGATCGCAGAGATTTGGAACAAAATAATATCGTTGGTATTGATGAATTCCTGCAGAAACCAGTTCGCCAGGCAGACCTGATTCAAACGATCTTATCGGCATTTGGAAATAAGCAACAAGATAATGAAACTAAACCCAAAAATGAAAATGATGGAAATCCGAAGCTTGATATATTATTGGCGGAAGATAATCTGGTAAACCAAAAAGTGGGAACTGCATTATTGAAAAAATGGGGACACACTGTTACAATTGCCAATGATGGAAAAGAAGCAGTGGATGCGTTGGAAACACATGCATATGATTTGATTCTTATGGATGTACAGATGCCGAACATGGATGGACTTGAAGCAACTAAAATAATTCGCAGCTCGACATCCGGTAATATAAATACAAAAATTCCAATTATTGCAATGACTGCGCATGTTATGAAAGGTGATCGGGAACGATTTCTGGAAGCTGGCATGGATGATTACATTTCCAAGCCTATTAATGTGCAAGAGGTTCAAAAGGTAATAAATGCTGTTGCGCTAACAATAAAAGAAACAGTTAAGACAGCATAGTTCTTAGTAACGTGGATCGGCAAAATTATCTCGGGTAATAGAAAAGATATTCAATAAAATGTAATAAAATTAATTGAGTGTGTATCAAATCGTAGGCACACAATACATTCAACAGAATTTCTCATTGACTAAGGGGCTGTATCAAAAGTCTTGTC
>JAFGDW010000269.1 GCA_016931935.1 Candidatus Zhuqueibacterota bacterium
CCTGTGAATCCGTGAAATCCTGTCTAAAATATGTTTTAACATTTTCTGCCAAAAAATGTCAGAAAATAATTTCTCAGTTACTAATAAGGCAGTTCATACTCTTTTATTTTTCGATAAAGCGTTCGTTCACTAATTTTAAGTAGTTTGGCTGCCTTGCGTTTATTACCCCCGGATCGGCGTAATGCATTTTCGATCATGAAACGTTCCATTTCCTGCATCGTCTGGAAATTGGGCGTTTCCGTCGGCTGCGAATCATCGATCATCACTTCAGCCGGTTCCGGGGCATAAGCGATCGGCCGAATTTCTCCCCACGGCCGAAGTTGCCGTGGCTGCACTACCCGGCCAATGAGCAGTTCTTTCATTTCGGAAATTTCCGCTTTCAGATCGATCAGGGCGCGGTAGATGAATTCCCGTTCAGCCTGCTCGGTCGTTTTGTTCAGCGGGACCGGCAAGGCACGATGGTCACCGTGTGAATATTTCAAATGCTTGGCAATCACGAACTGATCGATAATTCCGCCTTTTTCCAGCACGATCATGCTTTCGACCAGATTTTTTAATTCCCGTACGTTACCCGGCCATGGATAGTCTTCCAACAGTGGAATGGCTGAGTCATCAAATCCTTCGAACGTGATGTGATTAGCCGTGCAAAAGTCGGCAGCGATTTTGTTGGCGATGAGCATGATATCGGACTTGCGATCACGCAACGGCGGAAGTTTAATATTGACTGCCCTGAGCCTGAAATACAGATCCTGCCTGAAGTTGCCGGCTTTGACTTCATATTCGAGTTCCCGATTTGTAGCAGCGATAATACGTACGTTGACCTTGTTCGAGCCGGCGCCGCCAACGCGCGTAAATTCACGTCCTTCCAGCACGCGGAGAATTTTTACCTGTGCGCTTAGCGGCATCTCTCCGATTTCATCCAGGAAGATAGTGCCGCCGTTTGCAGTTTCGAAGAATCCTTTTTTGGGGGCAATTGCCCCTGTAAATGCGCCTTTTTCATGGCCGAATAATTCAGATTCAATAATGCCTTCGGGGATGGCTCCGGCATTGACGATCACCAATGGCGCATTTGCCCTTAGGCTGCGTTTGTGGATGGCTTTGGCGACCAGTTCTTTTCCGGTGCCACTTTCGCCGATGATCAGTACAGAGATGTCAGTTATAGCAACCTGTTCAATTACTTCGAATACTTCACGGATCGCTTCCGAATGTCCGATAATTCCGAATTCCTGCTGAAATTTCTGAAATCGATTATTTGCCATTTTGGATTTAATATTCTTTGGTTATTTGCGTTAATTGTCCGTTATTTTGAATTTTTGGGTACGAATTATTTAACCATAAGTACGGGCTGTATTAAAAGTCAGTTCGTAGTGATGACGGTAGTCGTTTCAATGTATGTGAAACGAATTCGTTTCTTAAATTTTTGATACAGCCTGTAAAATACGAAAAATTTCTTGAGTATGTCACAAAACCAGCCGTTCAATCGAAATTTTATTTCAATCCCCGATAATGCTTCTCCCAATTCCATGATGTGAGTAGCGCATCAGCAAGCGACCGTTGTGTTTTCCAACCGAGTTCGTCGTTGGCATAGCTGGTATCAGCCCATATTTTTTCGATGTCTCCGGCGCGACGACCAACGATCTTGTAATTCAGTTTTTCGCCGGTCACTTTTTCGAATGTTCGAATCGTTTCCAGTACCGAATAACCGGTGCCGGTGCCGAGGTTGAATACTTCATACGACGTTTTATTTTTACCTTTTAACAATCTGTCTACCGCTACAACATGGGCTTTCGCCAAATCGACCACATGAATAAAATCGCGGATCGCAGAGCCATCGGAAGTATCGTAATCATCGCCAAAGACACTCAATTGCTCACGAATTCCGGCAGCGGTCTGGGTAATGAACGGCACCAGATTGTTGGGAATCCCCAGCGGCAATTCGCCAATCAGCGCCGATTCATGCGCGCCGATCGGATTAAAATATCGCAAAGCAATTGATTTAATTTTATCTGTACTTTTAATGGTATCACGTAAAATTTCTTCACAAATCTGCTTGGTGTTGCCATAGGGCGATTCTGCCGGTTGCACCGGAGAATCTTCACGGACTGGCAGATCGGCCGGTTGGCCATATACCGTGCATGATGATGAAAATACAATATAAGGGACGGTGCACTGTTTCATGGCATCCAACAGATTGATGAGCGATAACAGGTTATTTCGATAATACATTAACGGATGCTCGACCGATTCACCTACCGCTTTGTAGGCGGCGAAGTGGATAATTGCATCAACATCATTATGTTTTTCAAAAAACGCATTTACCTTTGGTTGATCACATAAATCGAATTTTTCAAATTCCGGTCGGATGCCTGTAATTTTTTCAATACTATCCAATACTTCAATGCGAGAATTATTCAAATTGTCAATTATAACAGCGTCATAGCCAGCCTGTTGCAGTTCCACCACGGTGTGTGAGCCGATGTATCCGGTGCCGCCTGTCACTAAAATTTTCATATAATGTCTCCTGAGTTGTCATTCCTGATGAGGTGCATAAAAGATCGTTAGCTAAACTTGCGATTTTAATTTCTCCAAATAAATAATTCCGACCGATTCACTTATTTGTTCTGTTTTAAACTTTTGGTAGCCATATTTGTCGGAAAAATATAAATTTCGCTACCTCCTGGCGCCAGTGAATAATTCATAACGTTTCGCATGAGAAAAAGTTTGTTCAATTTTCTGTAACAGTCGTGCACCAATACCCTGATTCTGAAAATCGGGATGCACGATGACTTTGCCAATGTAACATGTCCCTTCCTGTTCATAAGCACGCACCGACACAACGATAGTTCTATCAATTGTTGCTTTGAGAAACGTCTGATGGGTGAATTCATTGTATATTTCATCGATAGTTTGAGTGAGTGGCTGAATAGAATAATCGTTATAAATTTCGGCTTCACTTTGATACGCTTGTTTTTGTAACGCGAGAATTTCAGAAGCATCATCAAGCGATGCATGCTCAAAATTTGGATGCATGAGTGTTATCCCGATAGTTAATAATTTTGAAAGCTGATCGCTAAAAGCTGAGAGCTTGATCACCTTATCTCTTCAACGCCTTGTACGCAATATCCTTTCGGTAATAGGCGCCATCCCAGGTGATTTTTCCCACAGCATGATATGCATCACTAATCGCAGCGTCGACTGTGTCCGAGACCGCGGCTACTGCCAAAACGCGACCGCCATTTGTCACAATACGTCCGTTATTCGTTTTGGTGCCGGCATGAAAGACTGTTACGTTGTCTTCGGTAATATTCTCCAGTCCAAAAATTATTTTGCCCTTTTGGTATTCACCCGGATAACCGCCGGATGACATGACAACGGCAACGGCAGTTTTGGGGGATGTCTTCACTTCAAATGTATCGAGTGTACCGTTGCAGCTTGCTAACAGTAATTCCGCCAAATCGCAGTCTAAAAGAGGAATGATTGCCTGCGCTTCAGGGTCGCCAAAGCGACAGTTGAACTCGATGACTTTTGGCCCCTGTTTGGTAATCATTAATCCGGCGTACAACACGCCGCGATAGGGCCGTCCCTCCAGCGCCATGCCTTTAATCATCGGGGCGATTACGGTTTTGCAAACGGTTTTCATCATGTCGTCGTTGACAAGTACGGCTGGTGCATATGCGCCCATACCACCGGTGTTCGGACCTTCATCGTTATCAAAGATCGGTTTGTGGTCCTGAGCAGCCACCAACGGAATAAAATTTATCCCATCGCTGATTGCCAGTACCGATGCTTCTTCACCTTTCAGGCATTCTTCAATCACAACTTTATTGCCGGCCTCGCCAAAGGAACGATCAACCATAATCATATCAATTGCTTTTAATGCAGCGTCGGTCGTTTGACAGACAATTGCGCCTTTTCCAGCGGCCAACCCATCCGCTTTAACAACAATTGGCGCCGGTGATGCTTTAATATGGGCTTTGGCGGCATCGGCATCCGTAAATGTTTTATACGATGCTGTGGGCACCTTGTATTTATCCATCACGTATTTCGCGAATATTTTACTACCTTCCAATTCTGCCGCTTTTTGAGAAGGTCCAAAGATCGTGAGTCCCTGGGCCTGAAACGCGTCGACAACGCCCGCAACCAGTCCAGCTTCAGGGCCAACCACGGTTAGATCGATACGATTCCTATCGGCGAATTGCACAAGCGCGTCCACATCAGTATCACTAATGTTCACACATTCGGCTATCTGCGCAATACCGGCATTTCCCGGCGCACAGTAAATTTTATCTACATTCGGACTTTGATTTAATTTCCAGACCAGTGTATGTTCGCGGCCACCGCCGCCAATGACGAGTATCTTCATGGTGCTTGTTGTTTCCTTTTACATTGATATTTAATTTGAGTAAATAATAATTGTAAATTTATTATAGGCTGTTGGCTATTTGCCATTGGCTTTTAGTTTAGAATTAAGATTGTTAATCATTTTCTGCAATTTTGTTAATTGATTAAATGTGGCTGATAACTGTTCCTTTGTAATTAGTTCTAATTCCTCGATAATAATTAGCTGTGTCTCAACCTCAAATGCAGAACCCAGAGCAATCTCAAGAAATCTCTCAAAATCAATCTGGCTTAATCTACTACAACCTTCTGCTATATTTGATGGGATCGATACTGCTGCTCTGCATATTTGACTTTTTAATCCATACTTTTCCTCTTGCGGAAGTAAATCGGCCAAATTATAGACATTTTTAACGAGCGATATCCCTTCTTTCCAAATATTAAGAGTCCTGAAATCTCTCATTTTTTCCTTTGTTTTTTTTGCCAAAAGCTAATAGCAAACGGCAAAAGGCGTGGTCTCAAAATCCCGATAGAAAGTCGAATTAAAAGTGGTCAATTTTCAAGCTTTAGTAAAGACTAATTATCTGCGCTTCTTCCCCTTCAGCCGATCAATCTCATCCCGCAGTTTCGCTGCCCGTTCAAATTCGAGTCGTTTTGCTGCATCAAGCATTTCCGCTTCAAGTTGCTCCACCAGCTCTTCGCGTTCAATCGCCGACATTTTGGAAATTTCCCGGTTACTTAACTGGCCTTCTTTTTTTGCACCCCATTTGTCAGCTTTTTCGTCAGCCACAGTTGTGGCAAACATCACATCATCGACCGATTTGTAGATGGTTTTCGGTGTAATGCCGTGTTGTTCGTTATATGCACGCTGTACGGTGCGACGCCGGACTGTTTCATCCATCGTTTTACGCATGGAATCGGTAATTTTATCCGCGTAAAAAACCACACGTCCACCGACATTCCGAGCGGCGCGTCCGGCGATTTGCATGAGCGAGACTTCCGAACGCAGGAAGCCCTCTTTATCCGCATCGAGGATGGCGACCAGTGAAACTTCCGGCAAATCCAGGCCCTCCCGCAGCAGATTGATGCCAACCAGCACATCGAATTCGGCCAAGCGCAAATCACGCAAAATTTCCACCCGGTCAAGCGCGGCTATTTCCGAATGCAGGTAACGGACTTTGATGCCCATTTCCGCCAGATAATCGGTTAAATCTTCAGACATGTTTTTGGTGAGCGTGAGCGCCAGTGTACGTTCGCCTTTGGCCACTTGCGCCTGAATTTCGTTGATCAGATCATCGATTTGTCCCTTTGTTGGCCGCACTTCAATTTCCGGATCGATCAGGCCGGTGGGACGAATAATTTGCTCAACGACGACTCCGCCGCATTTTTCCAATTCATACGCTGCGGGCGTGGCGGACACGAACACCACCTGATTCAGCATGCCTTCAAATTCGGTGAAATTCAACGGCCGATTATCCAGCGCCGATGGCAGCCGGAAACCATGTTCCACCAGAATTTCCTTACGGGCGCGGTCGCCATGGTACATACCGCGTACTTGCGGTACGGACACATGCGATTCATCAATGAACATGAGAAAATCATCTGGGAAGAAGTCCATTAAGGTGTAAGGACGTTCGCCAGCTTGACGTGCCGTTAAATGCCGTGAATAATTTTCGATCCCGGAGCAGAAGCCGATTTCCTGCATCATTTCCAGATCGTAATTGGTGCGCATTTCCAGACGCTGGGCTTCCAATAATTTATTGTTTGAACGTAAAAATGCCAGCCGTTCTTCCAACTCCAGCTTGATCGTTTTGATCGCCTGCTGCAGCCGCGAATGGGTGGTGACATAATGCTTGGCCGGATAAATTGCGACTTTTTCTTTTTGTTGAATGACTTCGCCGGTCAGAATGTCGACGACGGAAATTTGTTCCACATCATTACCGAACAATTCGATCCGGATGGCTTTGTCTTCATCCGCCGGCACAACTTCTATCACATCGCCGCGCACACGGAATGTGCCCCGGGAAAAATCGAAATCGTTGCGAGAGTAGTGGATATCAACCAATTTTTCCAGGATTCTATTACGCTCAATGACCTGCCCTTTGCGTAAAATCAGCATCAACTGTTTATAATCTTCCGGTGATCCCAATCCATAGATGCAGGAGACCGACGCGACGATAATCACATCATCCCGCTCGAGCAGGGAACTGGTTGCCTTTAAGCGCAGCCTGTCGATTTCATCGTTCACTGATGTGTCTTTCTCGATGTACGTATCTGTGGTGGCGACATAGGCTTCCGGTTGATAGTAATCGTAATAGCTGATAAAATATTCCACCGTATTATTGGGGAAAAATTTTTTAAATTCCCCATACAATTGTGCCGCCAGCGTTTTGTTGTGCGACAGGATCAGCGTGGGTTTACCAATATTTTGGATAACGTGCGCCATTGTATATGTTTTACCACTGCCGGTGACGCCAAGCAGAGTTTGAAATTTGTCACCACGATTCAGCCCGGCAGTCAGCTCATCAATTGCTTGCGGTTGATCGCCCTGGGGATCGTAATCGGATACTAATTGAAATGTCGCCATAATTATATGAGATTAAAGACTTGTGGCAATCGAATGTGTTATTTTGACTATCCGCATTGTCTTCATCTATGCTTTCATTTTTTATTGAAACGTAAATAATAAGTAGAATTGCTCACTCGAGTTCGGAAAATATTTTAACTATTAAACATCGTATTAAATATAATCTTTTCATCGAACGATAAATCGGCATGTGTCACGTCCGGAGGGTAAAGCCACCCAGCTATTCCGGCCGTCATAATTGCGGAACAATTGAACCGTCTGTGAGTTTTTATAAGAACCCATAAATAGCCGAGGAATACAGGTAAATATAATATTGTTATGACAAAATGTCAAGCTTTAAATAGTAAAAATATCTTGCATTTTGTTAATTAGATCAGTATATTTATGGACGTTTTTTTGCATGACAGGGCAAATAGATCAGACAATTTTGCTGAAGCCCGAATTAATGAAGCAATTGTTTTGCATTTGTTCAGGTTATGCGATCGAAAAGCTTATCCAGATTTGGCTGGACTGGTAAAATCACATCGGAGAGAGAAGACGCTGTAGCCAGCGTCGGAAAATTCAAATTAAGCTTTGTAAGGAGACATTATGGCAGTCATGCATAAAATGCGCGAGAACATGCATATTATTCTGTTCTTTCTACTTATCATGTTCCTCGCCAGTATGACCATTGGCGGACTGGTCGGCGGAGCTAATATTCTCGATTTATTGTCCGGACGTAAGCCGGATACTATTCTGGAAGTGAATGGTCAGCAGATTTCATACGAACAGTATAACCGCGTACGCCAGAATCAAATGGAAAATTATCGCCAACAAAATGAGCAGGAGCCAACGGGTTATCAGCTTCAGCAACTCGAAGACCAAATTTGGGAAGGCATGATTGTCGACGTACTGAAACAACAAACAGTAGAAAAGCTTGGATTGAATGTTACGGATGAAGAAGTAAAATATTTTATTCTAAAAAATCCCCATCCGATTATCAAAATGGACCAAAATTTCGCAAACGAAAATGGTGAATTTGATCCTGAAAAATATCAAGCAGCGTTGGGCAATCCGCAGGCTGATAATTTCTGGATGTACAAGGAACAGCAACTACGGATGTTTGTGCCTTATGAAAAATTGGAAAATGAGCTCAAAGCAACAGTACGTGTTACTGATGCTGAACTGAAAGAAGAATACCAAAAGAAAAATGATAAAGTAAATGCCAAGTACATTTTCTTCGACATTGCCAAATACCCGATTGCTGATGATCAGATCAGTGATGCGGAAATTAATGCATATTATAATGACCATACGGAAGATTTTAAGGAAGACGAACAACGAAAGATTCGTTATGCTTTGTTCTCCACTCAGGCATCGGCTAAAGACTCGGTTGATGTGCGAAAGTTAGCACAGACATTGGCCGACAGTGCGAGAAAAGGCGCTGATTTTGTGGAATTAGCCGAGCTGTATTCCGAAGATCCAGGTTCGGTGACCAAAGGCGGCGATCTTGGCTATTTTAAGCATGGCGTGATGGTAAAACCATTTGAAGATGCAGCGTTTGCGGCCAAGAAGAGTGAAATTGTCGGCCCGGTGGAAACAGTTCATGGTTTGCACATACTCAAAGTTGAAGACAAACGACAAGAAAACGGTGAAGAAGAAGTAAAAGCCCGGCATATTCTGTTAAAGTTCAAAGCATCTCGTGATACCGAAGAATCAGCCCGTGAATACGCTGATTACTTTGAACGTGAAGCAGCCAACAATGGCTTTTCCGCGATGGCAGCCAGTGAAAATGTAAAAATCGATACAACCGATTATTTCCGAAATACCGGTTTTATTCCTGGACTGGGAGTTCAGAAGACAATTGTCATGAAAGCATTCCATCAAAAACCGGGTGAGACAAGCCGGGTTTATAATATTGAAAATCGGGGATTTATTGTTTTCGAAGTGATTGGTATTAAGCCGGCTGCAGTTCAGCCGTTGGCTGATGTGAAAAACAGAGTAGTTGCTCAGGTGCGTCGGCAGAAACAACTGGAACGCGCCAAAACAGATGCTACTGAAGTACGAAGCAAAATATATTCTCCTGAGCAGTTCGATACCGTTGCGGCTGAAGATTCGCTCCAGGTGAAAGTAACCGACTTTTTTAATATTGATGGTTACATTCAAGGCGTTGGCCGCGATCCGAAATTCAATGGCGCAGCATTTGAACTTGATGTAAATGAAATATCCCAACCGGTTGAAGGTAACCGCGGATATTATATAATTATGGTCACGGAAAAACAGAATTACGATCCAAAAACTTTTGCAGCGTCAAAAGATGAATTTAAGAAAGAAATAATGCAACGAAAACTGCAATATGTATACTCTGATTGGCTGGCAAGCATGAAAGCCAAGTCGGATATCGAAGATTTTCGATATATTTTTTACTAATCGGAGTACTCCATAAATTTGAAATCAATCTATGTTATTTTGAATCCTGTGGCTGGCCGGGGCTTCAGTGCGAAGTCCGAGCCAGCCATACGGGAATGCCTGCAGAATTCTTCTCTTCCATTTGAAATTTTCCACACTCACCATATCGGTCATGGCATCACTTTGGCTGAACACGCTGTTAATCATGGGTATGATATTGTCGTTGCTGCCGGTGGGGATGGCACCACCAACGAAGTTATTAACGGCATCATGAATGCAGCCGAACAAGGAAAATCGGCGGTGTTTGGCGTGTTTCCCACCGGAACCGGAAGCGACTTTGCATTCAATGTTGGTATGCCCGCAGATCCATTGGAAGCCTGTCAACGCATCATTGACGGGAGTGTGAAAAAAATCGATCTCGGAAGAATTTCCTCGCCCGGAAAACCTCCGCGGTACTTTGATAACCAACTGGGAATCGGATTCGATGGGATCGTAACGGTGGAAGCGAAAAAATTTAAACGATTACGTGGCATGGCCTTGTATCTGCCAGTTGTTTTGAAAACAGTGTTTCTCACACATGGTCCGATTCCCGTTTCTATATCGTGTGACGATGAGACAATTGAATTGGAAGCTGTACAAATTACCATTGCCAATGGCGCACGTGAAGGCGGTGGCTTTTACATGACACCGGACGCAAAAGTCGATGATGGTCTGTTCGATGTATTGATCGTGAGTAAAGTCAGCAAGCTTGGCATGTTGAAACTAATTCCACATTTCACCAAGGGAACGCATCTTCAACTGGAATCAACATCGCTGCGTCGTGCAAAAAAAGTGGTGGTTCGCTCCAAACAAAAACTAATCGCCCATTTTGACGGCGAACTGCTCACGGATGATAACGAAATTACCTGTGAACTGCTGCCGAAGTGCCTGGACATAATTTGTTAATGAAAGCGTTGATTTGTTTGGCGCGTTGTAAAGTATATTGAAATGTCAATTCAATATACTTGTAAAGAGTAAATATGAAACTTGCTTGAAGCCATAAATCAACACAATCATTCATCGACACAGAAAACCACGAGGTTCTGAGTGTTGAAATTGATATATGTGGCAATCATGTTGCTGGTCATTTGCAGTAGCATGATTTTTCTCACCCGCGTTATGCAAAAACGTCTTATTTATTTCCCTGAAAAAAAATACGTTGTGTCACCTGCCTCAATTGGTCTTTCATACGAAACCATTCAATTTAAAACTTCTGATGATGTTCTGATAACTGGCTGGTTCGTTGCTGCATCAGACAGCAGTCCGGTGGTGCTATTCTTTCATGGTAATGCCGGAAATATCTCTCACCGTTTGGAGCAGATTCGACTTTATCATTCACTGGGATTATCGACATTTATTATTGATTATCGCGGTTATGGTGAAAGCGAGGGTACACCATCTGAAAACGGGACTTATCAAGATGCTGAAGCCGCCTGGAAATATCTGATTGATACACGCGGTATTGAACCGACGCATATCATTTTAGCCGGACGCTCATTGGGCGGAGCTGTCGCTGCCTGGCTGGCTCAGCAGGTACAACCACATATATTGATTCTCGAATCCACATTTACATCGCTCGATGCTGTGGCAAAGGTGCATTATTCTCTCCTGCCAATTTCACTCATTCTAAGCATTCATTATCCGACACTCGACCGATTGCCATCGATTAATTGTCCGGTGTTGTTCATTCACAGCAGGGATGATGAAGTTATTCCATTTTCGCACGGAAAGCAGTTGTATGAAACATATACTGGCGTAAAGGAGTTTTTAGAATTACGTGGTGGGCATAATGACGGATTTTATCAGATCAGGCACCAGTATGCAGCTACGTTAAGTGAATTTTTGAATAAACATAACCAAAAAGGATAATCGTTCCATGCGTATTTTTATTTCAGTGATATTGGCGCTTATGATGCCGATCAGTTCGGTTCCGGTTGGCAACACACAGACAAATGACAATTTAGATTCTCCATTTTTTGAAAATCCAGCCGATCACGATTTTTCGAAAAATTCCGAGTTGCTAGAACGGATAGTCGGTTCGTCGCATGGCTATTTTCGATTCATTAATATTCCATTCAGCAATTACATGTGTCATTATTATGCAGATATCCTCATCGGGCAACCATCGCTGAACCTGCATGGCGACGCCCATATCGAGCAATATGCTGTTACTGATCTTGGGCGTGGATTGACGGATTTCGATGATTCATCCACCGGCCCGGCGCTACTGGACTGGATGCGATTTGGGGTGTCAGTGCATCTTGCCTGTGAGGAACTTGGCTGGACATCGGCGGCGGATTCAATGGTTGGCCGGTTTTTCAGAGCGTATAGGGCAACGTTGGAAAATCCGGAGATGGTAGCAAATGAACCGAACATCGTAACAAAAATGAAAGCTAAATTCACTACGAATCGATTGAAGTATTTTGAATGGGTCGCCTCGATTATGGAGCCGATGCCAGATTCGGAGCGGGATTCAGTGCTGACCGCAATGAAATCATATATTGCAACCCAGTTTGCCGAAGACGCTTCACTCCCGAAAAATTATTTCCAGGTGCAGGAAATGGGCTATTTGCGAATGGGAATCGGCAGTGCATTGGACTTGAAATATATTGTCCGTCTGCACGGTTTGACCGACGATCCCATGGATGATGTTGTGCTGGAAGTTAAACAGGTTCGCGATCTGAGCGGTATTTCCTGCGTACAAACCAGCCAAAAGACCGATCCGTTCCGCATTCTGCTGGGACAGGCGCGCATCGCTTATCATCCGTTTCATCATCTTGGTTATTTTCAGTTCCGGGGGATGAATTTTTGGGTGCACTCTTGGGTGGATAATTACAAAGAGTTGAAAATAAGTTCGTCATTTACTGAACCGCATGATATGGCAGAAGTTGTTTATGACGTTGGTGTACAGCTTGGTCGTGGTCATATAAAACACATCGCTACACCATTGGATTTACAGGTGCGCCGCTCACAGTTGCAATTACTCAACGAACAGGAAATGCGATTGCGTACTGATTGCGGTCGGTTTGCACAGCAAGTCGATGATGCGTGGAAGCAGTTTTGTGATGAACTGAAGCATGCAGATCAATGATTATTTCAAGACAGGGGCTGTATCGTAAGTATGACGAAATGTAGATGCAATTCATGAATTTCATCTACAACATATTATGTTTTATTGTTACTTGTAGGACTTATGATACAGCCACTTATAGATAGCAAATTTGACTATAATTTTATAACTTTGTGCATAACATTTTACTAAAATCTATCCGCAGATGTAACATCAAATAAAGTCCTGAACAGGCTCCAGTATCGTTTTGATCCCGCCGATAAATTTAACAAATAATGACAAACATTTTCCGCCGACACCCGTACTACACTGGATAAAAAATAAGGCAGGAAAAAACCGATGAGTGTCAGTCGCAAAAAACTTAACAAAAATCTCTCTATTTTCTTTCGCGATGCGGTACGCGTCGCAATTGGCAATCCCAGGCAAGCGTTGTCGTTTACGCGAACGCTATTCTGGCTTGCAAAAGCCGCCAGGATACGTGCCCGTATTAAACATGAAGGCGTGGATGTTCCCCCGATTATCATCTTCAGCATCACCAATCAGTGTAATTTAAATTGTCAGGGCTGTTACAATCAATCGTTTCATCACCGTGATGGAGCGGAACTAAGTGATAATCATTTGCAGCGGATTGTTCAGGAGGCAAACACGCTCGGCGTTTCATTTTTTGTAATCGCCGGTGGCGAGCCGTTTATGCGGCCGGTGTTTGTCGATATTATGAAAAAATATCCGCAAATGATTTTCCTGGTGTTTACCAATGGACTATTAATTGATGAAACCTTGCTCGAAACATTTTGTCGCCATTCGAATATTGTCCCTTTGATTAGTCTGGAAGGAACAGACGGTGATACGGATCGACGACGCGGCAAAGGAACAGCGGAACACCTGACATCGGTCATGCGTACAATGAAGTCGCATAATCAGTTCTTCGGAAATTCGCTTACGTTAACCCGTCAAAATTTCTCCACTATTATGGATGAATTATATATCCGAAATTTGGTTGAAAATGGCTGCAAATTTTTCTTGTTTTTAGAATATACACCCATTGCCGAAGGTACAAAAGATTGGGTGTTAACAGATGACCAACGGATAGAAATGATTAAATTACTGAATCGATATCGTTCCACCTATCCGGCGTTATTTATTGGCGTTCCGTGGGATGAAGACGATGTCGGCGGTTGTTTGTCGGCCGGCCGGGGATTCATTCATATTAATGCAGCAGGTGATGTGGAGCCGTGTCCGTTCGCGCCATTTTCTGATGTTAATCTACGTGACACCTCATTAAAGATTGCGCTGAAATCATCATTCCTGAAAGCCATCCGGGATGTTCCGGAATTGGCCAAAGAAAATGGTGAAGGTTGTATTTTGTGGAAAGAACGCGAACGTGTGAAGGCGTTGTTGGAGACAGCATCTGCTACCGAGAGTGGCATGGTTTAATAAGTGAATTCAAAAATAAATTCATCCTTAAACAAAAATGAAAAGTACACGGAAAATTTGGTTTATGAAAAATTATGTGGTTGGTGGTATTGTTGGTTTAATGTTACTAATTTCAAATCGTGCGATGGCTCGCCTGGATAACGATCCGGGTTTGCGTACAGCAATTGAAAATATTCTGCATGAACGCTATAAAGTGGCGGAGCATCAGCTTGATAGCTTGATTCAGGTCTACCCGGCTGACCCGGCGCCCGTATTTTTTAAAGGTGTTTTGTACTGGCGCAAGAGCGTATTTCTTGATGATCGCAATGCGTACGAAAAACAGGGTATTGTCTGGTGGGATAAAACATTGGACATCTGCGACAAACAATTGGAATTATATCCGGATGATGCCTATCTGTTATTTTATAAGGGCGGCACACATGGACTAGTCGGGACAATTTACGCGAAAAATTTTAAATTTTTTAAAGCGGGAATTCAGGCGATTAAGGGAATTCGTAATCTCGAAGATGCCTACGAAGCTGATAGCACATTTGGAGATACGTATTTCGGTTTGGGATTATATCATATGACGGCGGCAAACAGTCCGGGCATCGTGAAATTTTTACAGCGCCTGCTACCGATTCCCAATGGTGATGAGGAAAAAGCGTACCAATACTTGAAAATCAGCATTAAAAAAGGACAGTTTGCACCGTTTATGGCACGAGCGACGTTGGCGTTTAGCTACAATTATTACAAGTGTCAGCATGATAGCGCATACGCTTACCTGGCGCCAATTCTAAAAGAATATCCGGAAAATACCTCTGCGCTGGTGTTCGCTACTAATATCTTTTTTCATCGGGGCATATTGACAGGCATTACCGATTGGGATTCTCTGGCTGTGCTTATTGACCGGCTTGAGCATCGCATGGATGAACGCGGCGAACAACTGGAAATCTATTACCGGGATAAAATTCTGCTCGAAAAAGGCGTCGTCGCATTTCATCAGAAACGAAATACCGAGGCGGGCCGTTTTCTCGAACAATATATTTCACAGTACGATGATAGCGATTTCGCCGGGGTAGCTTATCTCACCCTCGGTGCACTTTATGACCTTCAAGGTGATCGGCCATTGGCTCTGCAACTGTACAAACAAGCCAGGAAGAAAAAGCAGCTTGGTATAATGAAGGACTGGCTTGAAACTCGACTGAAAGAACCTTATAACAGTCCGCAAAGAGTTATCTTGATTGGTGATATTTTTGATTTGCCGGACAGGCCGTAGTTATTTCGGCCTGCTGATAAACCTGCCTGGAATCAACACTGTTAATTTAAGCTGCTTAATTCGAAATAGAACACCAATTCGCGAATTATATATTTTATATAGAGTGTACAATCTGCAAATAGATATTGCCCCACAAAATGATTGCAATTCAATGGATTAATGAATATATTTAGTAGCTATTCAGGCAGGGCATTGATATAAGCGTCGGTTGAGCTTGTCGAAGCTGACAAACAATATTGTGTGGTAGTGCTACCTTCGACAGGCTCAGGTAACGACCTGCTGAATAGTTACTGTATTTATAGAAAATTATAAACATTGAGCAATAATATTTCAAATGAAGAATATCAATTTGTGACAAAAATATCTGACGAGTGATTATGACCACAACACGCTTTGCATTACTTACTTTGCTCTGTTTTTATATATGTCCGAATTATGGACTTTGCCGCCCAAACAGTTCACTTATTGTCAAATGGCGTTCAGATGAGCATACATCCGTTACCCTCACTCCAAATCTGAAAATTCAATCGAGTCGTCGATTGATATCTGCATCACCTTCCCGATCGTTGCAGAAGCCACAATTTCAGAAAAGTGGTTTCGATCGTATTTTTATGATGGAAATTAACGAGCATGTCGATGTCGATTCGTTAGTACAGTGGTTGCAACGCCAGCCAGAAGTCGAATATGCTCAACTTAATCATGTGATGAATCTTGATGATGTTCCGAACGATTCATTACTTAATAAACAATGGTATATGGACCATGCTGGCGTAATGGAAGCCTGGGCGACTGAACAAGGCAATCCGGATGTGTTGATCGGCATTATTGATACCGGGATTGATTATAATCATGTCGACCTACTCGATAATCTCTGGGTGAATCCGGGCGAAGATCTGAATGGGAACGGTTTGGTTGATCAAAGCGATTTTGACGAATTTGATAATGACGGCAACGGCTTTGTAGATGATCTGCGCGGCTGGGACTTTACCGATGCGCCACATTTCCCGGATGGCGGTGATTACCGCGACCGTGATAACAATCCCGCAGATGAGCATGGACATGGAACGACGGTGGCCGGAATTGTCGGCGCTGTTGCCAATAATCACATTGGGATTGCCGGGATTGCCCACGGGTGCAAATTGTTGAATTTACGCGCTGGCACATCACAGGGATTATTGGAAGAAGACGACGTGGCTTCCGCGATTGTGTACGCGGTGGATGTGGGCGCGCGTGTCGTAAATATGAGCTTCGGTGATGTGTTCGCTTCACCTCTCTTGCACGATGTCATGCAATATGCATTTGCCAATGGATGTGTGCTGATCGCCTCTGCCGGGAACAGCTCGTCCGATCAGGTGCATTATCCGTCGGGTTACCATGAAACCATTTCCGTTGGCGCCGTCAACAATTATGGCACGCTGGCAAGTTTTTCCAATTATGGACAGACAGTCGATCTCGTTGCTCCGGGCGTGGATTTAATGACCACAGATCGATTTAATTCATACCGAAATTTTAGCGGAACATCTGCGGCGGCACCCGTTGTCACCGGAATTGCTGCGCTGCTGATTTCCCGTCAACCCGAATTGTCACCCGCCGAAGTGCGAAATATTTTGGTTACCACTACAACGGATCGTGGAGAAATTGGCTGGGATGATCACTATGCCAGTGGTGAAGTACATGCCGGTCGGGCGTTGACGGTAAACTATGCCACTGAAGCGCGAATTAGCGAACCCCAACTCGATGCCGGCTACGCGCAATCACCAATTGTCATACTTGGTACGGCAGCCGGTGCACTTATGTCCGGCTATGAGCTGGCCATCGGTGAAGGTGAAAATCCGGAAACATTTAACACTATTTACCGCCGGGATGGTCGGCAGGTTGTTATGGATTCGCTTGGTATCTGGAATTTTCAAACAGCTACAGATACAAGTTATACAATTCGCCTTACCGTGTTCAATAAAGATGGTACGCAGGTAATCGATGCTACCCGCGTTTTTATCGATCGCACCGATCCGGCTATCTCCGAAGTTACGATCACGCCGATGCTGGATGCCAAACGATATGCGGCGCTAATTCAATTCACGACTGATGATTTGTGCAAGGCCGAACTTCGCACACGTATTTTGGGTTCCACCGATGTATTTCGGACAATACCACTTGAATACATTACCCTGGATCATCAAATTTTATTTCAGCCGGACACACAGAATTCGTTCGAATTTGAAATCTTTGCAGAAAATCGTGCCGGACTCAACACAATTCGTCCGGTGCAAGAAAATCCATCCGTTCAGCTAACGCATGAATCAATTCGAAATGCGCCTGTTTCCGAACTGAGCGCAACATTACCATCCGGGTACATGTTACCAGTGACGACCGATTGGGATGGCGATGGACTGCGTGAAGTTGTGCTGAATCCCTGGGTCGGTGAGCGTGGATTTAATAATACGGCATTATTTGAATATTATAATGGTGCGTGGAATAATGTATTTGCGCTTTCGGGAGTTACCATCCCGCGTGATGTTGGCGATAGCGACGGTGATGGATTAAAAGAATTGTTTGTGGGTGTTGGTCCAAAATCGATGCTTTACGAAAGTCCGGTCGCTGGCTCGTTTCCTTCTGATTTAATTTGGGAAGACGATAATGACGCATGGGCCAGCCGCATTACCGATCTTGACGGCGATGGTGTTAGCGAATTGCTGGTAAAGTCGGCCGACGTATTTGAACTGCGTGAGTACGCGGAGAACCATCAATACCAAAGAATCGCATTTTTTCCCAATCCTACTGAAGGGGCAAATTCAATCGGCGTTCCCCACAGTACTGTTGGCGATTTTGATGGCGATGGTAAGCAGGAATTATTACTGGGCGATAGCGATGGTGATGTCTTCATTTACGAATCTACCGGAAACAATCAATTTTCCGCAACCTGGTCGGACCGTGAGCCATTGGTTGGCTGCGATCGGTTTACCGTAGCGGGTGATTTTGATGGCGATGGCGTCGCTGAGTTTGCCATAGCCAGTCATTCATCGTCGGATATTTCGCTGGAGCATGAATATGATTCCCGCCATTGGCTGCTGCGCATTTATGATGCAACCGGCAACAACGATTATCAGGTCGTGTGGGAGCAAGCGTTTTTTGGATATGATGATGTTCACGACGCCACCAACGGATTAACAGCCGGCGACATTGATAACGAAGGAATTGCTGAACTGCTGGTGAATATGTTCCCGGATTTTTATGTGATTGATTTCGGTCACGATATACTTAATTATTTGCCGGTACTGCACCTTGATCTCAATTTTAGTCAGTTAAATATTGTTGGCGATGTCAATCAGGACGGCGTTACAGAATTTGCGATCGATAATGGCAATGGAATCCGATTCTATTCGCTGCGCACAACCGAACCAATGGCGTTGCGCGCTCCGGATGGATTCACCGGCTGGCCATTGGATACGAATAGCATTTACCTGGAATGGCAGCCTGGTACAAACGCAGTTGGGTACATAATTTACCGTGGCGAAACAGCGACGATTTTGAATCAGTACCAGTGGGTGGCAACGACGCATTTTATTGATACTGCTGATGATCAAAATAAAATGTATTGGTATGCAATTGCTGCCGATTTCGATACGGTGTTTGGCCGAATGAGTGAACCAATTGCTATTCGTCCTGATCCGGCGCCGCGCGTTTCCGGCTCCGAATTCATGGCGCCGAATCAGGTACGCATTGTATTTAGTGAACCAATGGATGCGACTTCGATCCGACAAGTCACCGCGTATAAGCGTTCGGATTCCGATGGCCATCCGCAATCAGTGATTGTGGCTGGCGGAGATAGTGAGATACTGTTAACATTCGGTGAGCTTTTTAAACCAGGCAGTTATGTGATTACTGCCGAGAATGTTCGGGATCAGCAAGGCACACCGATTGACGGTATGAATAATAGCGTTTCAATTATTGTAACGGAAAATTACCCGGCGCCTTATCTGGTGAATGCAGAAAAGCTGGACGATCATTTAATTGAGTTGGAGTTCAGTCAGGCGATGGATCCAACTTCAATTTCGAATATTAGTCATTATTCCATCGTGCCGGAAATTCCGATTGAATGTGCAGCTTTGGAAATGAATCCGTACTTTGTTCGGTTAACACTCATGCCCGGTTCATCGTTGGCTGTGTTGGGGAAAAAATACATCATAAATGTGACCGGCGTCGAAAGCGCGGCCGGCATTTCGATTACCCGCGGTGCAGGCAGCCAGGCGTCACTGGTGTTCTTCCAGGAAAATCTCGATGCGGTGTTCACCTATCCCAATCCCGTGCGGGTGTCAACCGGACAGCAAACTGTTACATTTGCCAATTTAACACAAACGGCCACGATACACATTCTGACTACCACTGGCACAGTCATCCGGCAACTGGAAGAGACCGATGGCGATGGCGGCGTTGAATGGGATTTGCGGGATAACAGCGGACAGCAAGTCAGGGCGGGCGTGTATATTTATTATGTGAAATCCGCAGCAGATTCAAAAGTAGGGAAGTTGGCGATTGTCAAATAAGAAAATGCTAAAAATTGGTCTTACTGGCGGAATTGGCAGCGGCAAGACAGTCGTTGCCCACATGTTACAGGAGCGGGGAATTCCAATCATTAACGCCGACCGCGTCGCAAAAGAGATGATGCAGAACGATCCGGCTATTCGAAACGAACTAGTGCAAGCATTTGGCAGCGAGATATATACCCCGGACGGCAACCTCAATCGTTCAAAAATGGCCGCGCTTATTTTTTCCGATCCCGATGCCCGGGAACGTGTGAATGCAATTGTGCATCCGCGCGTGCTGCAGTTTCAAGAAAACGAAATGCAGCGTTTGGAAAAACAAGGCACACCAATTGCCGGCGTCGAAGCTGCGCTTATTTATGAAGTCGGCAGCGAATATCAATTTGATGTCATGGTCGTGGTGGCTGCTGCACAAACCACTGTCGTAGAACGACTGAGCAAACGGGACGCGATGACGAAATCGGAAATTCAGAATCGCATGGCTGCTCAAATGCCAATAGAAGAAAAAATGGCACGTGCTGATTATGTAATCGAAAATGATAGCACAATGAATGAACTAAAACATCAGGTTGATTTATTTATCGAGTGGCTGAAGATGAAAAGAGAAATATTGGGATGTTGAAAATCACATTCCCAAAATTCATGCTTCTATGAATTCTTAAGAATACTACAGTGAGATTGAATCAGAAACATATTACTTATTGACTAAAGAACAATAAATGATCGATCCCTCAGACTTAACAGTTTCTTCTAAATATTCTCCGTTCTCGCTTCCTGCTGTTAGATTGGCGTTGCTGGTAATCGCCGGCATTCTATGGGCGCATTATTTTCCCATTCCAATACTGACAATTATGCTGTACACATGGTTATTGTTATTTGTCGGAATTATCCTGCTGTTTTTCGGAACACGTTTTCGTATCGTACGTGATATCGCATTTGCGCTTGCCGTATTTGGCGCTGTTATACTTCGCTATAATTGTGTGGCGGAAATTTTTCCGGATAATCACGTCATTCATTTTGCCGGTAAATATTCCACCAAAGTTGCGCTATGTGGCAATGTAGCGCAATTGCCAGTGGAGAAAAAGGATAAACTGCAATTCAAACTGGCATTAACTGCCATCAGTGTTGACAGCGCTTATATCCCCGTTCAGGGAAACGTGCTTGTAAACTGGTATGAGCCAGCCTTTCCCATAAGTTATGGCGACACCCTGTTCGCCTTTGGTCGATTACGTGTACCGCCAGGCGAACGAAATCCGGGGGAATTCAATTATCAAAAATACCTGTACGCGCAGGGTATTTATGGTATTGTTGGCGCTGCCGATTCGTCGCATGTACAGTTGATAAATCAGCTTACGGGAAAATGGCATCCGGGATTGTGGGTGGCTAACGCCCAGTTGTGGTGTCACAATACAATCAATCACTTGTTTAGTGGTCAGGAACGAGCGCTATTAAAAGGGCTCATTCTTGGCGACCGCAGTGAAATCGACTCAGAACTTCGTATGGCGTTCAGTTCAATCGGAGTGATGCATGTGCTGGCTGTTTCCGGATTGCATGTCGGTTTTATCATTCTTATCATCCAGGGATTATTCTTCATTTTGTGGATTCCCAACCGCTGGAGCTGGACGTTAACGATGATATTATTGTTCCTGTACGCTGCCCTGGTTGGATTTAAACCGCCGGTTGTGCGTGCCACAGTTTTAGCGGAACTTTATTTTTTGGGGAAATTGCTGCAACGGCGCATGGTTACGCTTAACCTGTTGTCGGCGACCGCAGCTATTATGTTGCTGATTCGTCCACTCGATTTATTTGAAACCTCGTTTCAACTTTCTTTTGTTGCTGTGCTCTCTATCTTTTATTTATACAAGCAATTTCATGTATGGGTGCTCCGAATTTCGTGGATTCGACATGCAAATGATTATTGGCTACCGAACGTATTGATACAACTGCTGTTAGTTTCCGCCGCAGCTTCGGTTGGTACGTTACCGCTTATCATGCATTATTTTGAAAAATTGCCCTTGCTGACTATCATTGTCAATCTACCGATTATTCCGCTTGTATATTTAATAATTATTGGCGGAGTAACTACATTAGTAACTGCCGGATTGAGCATGTCGATTGCCGTAAAAATTGCTCCGGTAGTGAAATGGCTAATTGCATTATTAATTAATTTTGTTACAAAAACCAATCAGTTCGAATTGGCAAGTATAAATGTGTACGGCGTCCGGGATTGGCATATATTCATAATGTTTATCGGAATTATGCTTTTGTATAATTATCGACGGATGTGGTCTCGCCGACTGCTTATTTATGGAGCACTGATCATTGCAAATTTGTGGATTTGGCAGAAAGCACTCCCGGATCCGCAACTATTAAAAGTCGCTTTTCTCGATGTTGGGCAGGGCGATGCTGCATTGTTGACATTTCCCAATGGAAAACACATGCTGATCGATGCCGGCAAACAAAAGGATAATTTTAATGCCGGGGAACGGCATGTTCTTCCATACATTCGACGACAGGGCATTGATACGCTACACGCCGTGGTTGTTTCCCATGTGGATGATGACCATTTGGGAGGTATTCCGTATATTCTCGACAATGTGCCAGTACTTAATGTGTACGACAATGGCGATAGTGTTAATTCGTCTGCCTATCACGCCTACAGGGAAGTCCTGCGCAGGAAATCCATTCATCGGCAAACTGTACATTCCGGGATGAAAATTGATGGTTTCGGGGAGTGCGGAGTTTTTGTACTGAATCCTGATTCGGGTAGCTATTTTGCAAATCATAATGATCCTTCAGTTGTGCTCAAAATAATATACAATGAAAATTCTTTTCTGTTTTCCGGGGATATTGAAAAACCGACAGAGCTTATGCTTGCCAGGTATGATTCATTGCTCCAATCCACTGTGCTCAAAGTTGCACATCATGGCAGCAAAACTTCATCGACCCGACCTTTATTAGAATTGATACAGCCGGAGTTCGCTGTCATTTCTGTGGGTGAAACCAATAACTTCGGCCATCCGTCTTCGCAGGTGTTGGCACGCCTGGATAGCTTAATGATCGCGACAAATCGCACCGATCTTGAACGATGCATTATGTATCAAAGCAACGGAACCGACATCCAGCGATTAACATGGTGAAATGAGCCCTCAAATTAAAAATCGGAATAAACATCCTGTTCCCAACCGAGTGCCGGCAAACGAATTGCTCTAATATCATAAAAAAATCTGCATCGTTGAAGCGGGTTGTAGTCGATTTCCATCTTCAAAAATCAATCACATACACCAATAATTCCCCCTTAATAGAACTCTTGCAGCGACATTAAATCCATTTTTTTCAGTTAAGAAACATCTTATTCGCGCCGATTCTATAAATGAATTCTTTTATGGAGGACGACGCGAATCAATGGACTTCAGCACAATTTTAGGTATTCTTTCCGGCATGGGCATGATTGTCATGGCGATCATCAGCAAAAATTCAATCATGGTATTTTACGACACATCGAGCCTTTTAATTGTATGTGGCGGTACGTTTGCATCGGCATTAATGAGCTTTTCGTTTAAAAGCATGATGTGGACATTTCGCGATATTTTTAAAACCTTTATGTCGCATAAAATTGACCTGCATGGCACCATTAATATGCTGATAAAGTATTCCGAACTGATAAAAACCGAGGGCCACCTTGCACTGGGAAAAGTGAAGTCCGACGATCATCTTACTCAAAAAGGATTACACCTGATCGCCGACGGCGTTAATCTGGCGAATTTCAAAGAAATGCTCATTATCGAACGCGAAAGCCTGATCGCCCGTGAGCGGGAATCGTGGATGGTACTGGAAAAAATGAGTGATTTGGCGCCGAGTTGGGGATTAATTGGAACGCTTATCGGTTTGGTGTTAATGATGCTGGAAATTTCCAATCCGGAAAATCTCGGCAGTGGGATGAGCGTCGCATTGTTGACAACGTTTTATGGCGCTGTCCTGTCCAACCTCGTGTTCGGTCCGCTGGCGACCAAGCTGGAGCAACGAAGCAAACGGAATTTTATACAATCGGAATTGATTGTGGAGGGATTAACCAGCATCTTACAGCGTGAGAATCCCCGGCTTATCCGTGAAAAACTTGTTGGCTTTCTTGATCCTCACGATGATCACCATTCAACCACGGGTGATGCCAATCGATGAAACAATTCGAGGACATGCCCAAAGGCGAAAAGCGGTGGATGGCCACATTTGCAGATTTGATTACCCTGTTGCTAACGTTTTTTGTAATTATGCTGGGAATGGCCCGTGTGGATATTGAACGTTTCCAGCAGGCAATTAAGTCGCTACGAAAAGACCGTGGCATTACTGAAGAAATGGAAAATATCGATGCCGGCGTGGATTCATTGCTCTCGATGAATGCTACGGAGGGTGAAGATTTCAAAGAGATGAAATTTTCCGATCTTGAGCACATTGATTCCGAAATCGAAGCTAAAAAAGCGAATATGGAAGAAGATCTGGTCGATATGTTGGAAGCGCTGGAACGGATCGTAAAAGAAAATAAGCTGGAAGGCGACGTCTCACTGGAGACAAGCCAAAATGGTATTCGCTTACGCGTGAAGGGAAAGCTGTTATTTGATGTGGGTGAAGCAAATATTCGTTACGAGGCGCTTCGCTTTATCAACAGCATTGGTGATGCGCTGAAGAAAAATCAATTTTTCCTGCTGGTTGAAGGCCATACGGATTCGTCGCCCATTACCACCGACAAATTTCCATCCAATTGGGAATTGTCCGGAGCGCGGGCATCCAGCGTGATCCGCTATTTGATTGATGTGGTTGGCATCGAAAAAAAACGACTATCGGCAATTGGTTATGCCGATAACTATCCCATCGCTCTAAATACTACTCCCGCCGGGCGATCACTGAACCGGCGCGTCGAGTTTATTTTTACAAAAAATCCCACCAGAGTTGTGATATAATATATATTCATTTCCATTTAACGAAGATTGACCGACCATTGTTTTTAGCGTCTCGCTGGAAATGGCAACAAAGCAGTTCTGCGGCGATCAGGGCAACCACAAGGCAGAACCGTGGAACGAGCGTTATTCGTAAAAGCGATGGTTTGCATTGAAAATAGAAAAAGCAGCTTCGTTAATAATTTAGTCTGACCAATGACCCAACTAATACTACAGTCTTCTATCATATCAATCGTACACTGCCCAATTTCTTCGGTATTCGGGATGCTCTTGGCAATTTGCTAAACTTTGAATGGATACCCGCCTCGTATAAATTTGTGACCAAAAATAAAATTAAGCCACGGATGAACACTGATTCGCACGGATTTTTTTAAAATTTGCTTCAAAATCCGTGTTTGATCCGTGTGAATCAGTGGCTAATAATATTTTATTTACTTTTTTGGATGTAAGATATACTTATGTCGAACTCATGTTAAATATTAAAAGTCCGGTTAGTACATTGGTTTAGTCATAGGTTTGGACATATAAATTTGCTCTAGCGGAGTTGATTAATCGCAGGAAATTGTATGTCATTGGATTGACATGACTTCTCTTCGGATTAGCGTAAAAATAGTAATATGAATGACCATTTGAAAAGTACGTATGACTGTCAGTCGAAGAGTTATCACGGTTCGACGGAGTATATCCTGAGTTTATCGAAGGGCTCACTGTGAAGAATGCGCTTCAGCCTGAGTCCCGATGAGTCGGGAAAGGGCGTTTCGCTTAACTGGTCATTCATTTCAGTAATATGAGCTCTTCATCTAAGAATCAAATTAATGAAGAATAAATGGTGGGAAAGTGCACATATTGAACTATACTAAAGCCGAATTGGTTTTCGGTTTAATCATAAATTCCCTTCTTTTTGAAGGAAGGGAGTAAGGGAAGGTTGATAAAACAGGAAATCCGAAAACCAATTCATTACCAGCATACATGAAATGAAGTTATATGTAACTCCGAATTACTTAATAATATCGGCCATCTTCAATAAATTCGCGTTCAAATCGGCGCCCTGTTCTTTTGCCAGCGGAAGATTAACAATAACCTTGGGCTTGCCGTCCACATCCTTGACGCCGACAGCGACGCCTTCCGAAACATATTTGGGTACACCGGTGAATGTGATTACACCTATTGATTTCGCAATATCCGACAGCTCTGCGATATTGGCGTCATTGCCTGGCAAAATAAAAAATGCGGAAATCTGAAACAGCTTCAATTGTTGTTCGAAATTTGCGCGGGAGGTAAAACCGAGTAATGAATGAGTAAGCGATTTCTCGCCAACCTTTTCACCGGCGACACTTTTTTCATAAAGAATATCATCAATTTGGGTAAGCAAGGTTGCAGGAGTGCCATCATTGCCGGCATAAACGATGCCAACCCTGATGCTGCTACCTTCGCGGCCCATGGCAGTGCGATCAAATTTGAGTACTTTGAGAAAAAATTCGACCTGCTTGTCTAATGGTAGTTCGGCAGCTTGCAGGATCTGACTACTGCAAAGTACGGTAAGAATAATTATACAAAGTCTGTGTGCGAGCCGCATTATAAACTCCTTGCTTTAAAAAACGATTGCATTAAGATGCGATGCGTATGTAGTAAATCATAGGAGGAACGCTCCATACTTCGACACTGCTCAGTGTGAAGCTGGGAATAGCTTCACTCCGAGCAGAGTCGATAAGTGGTTAGATTATCACTTGGCAACGAAAAAATAAAATTCCTACAACTTGCATGCACTCAAATGCAATGGAATTATGATTCGTCGTTTTACGCTCAATCAAATTCCGTATTCATGTTAATTTTCAGGTGACTGAACCGCTTAATTAAAATGATCTCTCAGCGTTGAGATTTCTAATATTCTTATCGGCATACATTTGCATTTATTAAATTCATTATTCCATTTTTGTAAAAATTGATAATCGATTAAAATGTGTACTATATATGTTACCAAATAATTACTAATGATGCGTAAAATAACAATCTGTAATATTGTGTAATTTATGATTCTGTTGATTATTAATCCGGCCTTTAATAGTATAGCATTATTTAAGTTGTCATTCTGAGTCCTAATGCTTTTTATCAGGGCGAAGCACAGTCTGTACACACCTTAATATAATTACATTAAGGTAACTGTACACGGCCTGTCCTGAGCCAGGCCGAAGGGAATCTCCTGCCACAAAACGTTTCGATGATTGAGATCCCTGTCCAGTTTTATTATATTACTTCAATAATGATAACAGACTGCCAAAGTCCAGTCATTCCTTATTTTTTATTTAAGGTAACTTGACTGGGGCTTCGGCAAAAATCGCATCAGGATGACATTTGTTAAGCATAAAATGCTATACCATTTGTTGCCTCACTAATAAGTCTGCTTTACCCGTGTGAATGTTTTGGGTAGCCCAATATATTGACTAAAACCGATTTTAAAATCACTATATAGTATTCTACTATTCCCACAACCTTCGCAAGGGTAGTTTATCAACAGAGGCATTTATATGAAGACGATTCCATTCTATTTGACCGGGTAGTATAATGTGCATATAAAAGCGGACGAGTGCAAAATATGCACGGCGCTGCTACTGCTGATCATTAAAAGTGAAGGATAATACGATGCTGCAAGGGAATTTATAATGGAATATTTTTTGCGGGTAGTAAAAATAATTTCATAGAATTAGAAAGGATGCCGGGATGAAACGAGTCATTATTATTTTGTTATTCTTAATTTGCACTCCGCTTAATTCAATTGGTCAAGTTATTCCTTACAACCAGGAATTTCATGTGAGTACGTATACAAATGGCTATCAGAGTTGGCCAACTATAGCAGCACTCTCTGATGGTGGCTTTGTTGTCTGCTGGATAAGTGAAGGTCAGGATGGTTCAGAATATGGTGTGATTGGTCAGCGGTTTGATAGTTATGGTGAAAAAATCGGTCTAGAATTTCAGGTGAATACTTATACTGAAAGTTATCAGTCAGATCCATGTTTAGCTGCTCTCTCTGATGTTGGATTTGTTGTTTGTTGGGAGAGTGCTTATCAGGATGGTTCATCATCAGAGGTGTTTGGTAAATATTTTTTTAAAGAACCACTACAACATCAGCTCGCCCCCTTTTCACATTTCGGGCCAGCAAATGATGCGTCTGTGACTAAAAAAAGTCCAATATTCATTTGGCATGAAGCCAGCCTCATCCGCAAATACTACCCCAATCCGTTCAACGCTACCACCACCATTCGTTACGACATGCCCACCCAATCGCATGTCACCCTGCGCATTTATGACATACTGGGCCGGTTGGTGGCAGAATTGGTGAATGCCGAAGTGCAGTCTGCCGGAGCGCATGCGGTGGTGTGGGATGGTACGGATAATTCAGGGAGAGTGGTTCCCAGTGGATTGTATGTATATTCCTTACAAGTGGATGGAATACGCATGGTAAAAAAGATGGTGGTATTAGAATAGTTATAAACCAAACTTTTGCACTTTTTTAAAAATACAAAAAAATGATAGATAATCGAAAATTGTCTTTTTTGATCCCCTACAGGGATCCGGCATTTGACTTCATAGTTATCTACAAAAATGCTTCGCCTACAGCGAAGTTCGCTTCCATCTTCGTAGCGGATACATTATAGTAGTAATCGTTCCTATTCATCCGTTCAAATTAACGCAGAGCTAAAAAAAGTGTAACCAAAAAGGAAAATGCACATGTCAAATCGAAAAACAATCAGCCTGCTTTCACTCTGCTTCATCTTGCTAGCCTGCAATCTTTATTCACAAATCTTGCTTCAGGGGA
>JAFGDW010000270.1 GCA_016931935.1 Candidatus Zhuqueibacterota bacterium
AGATAATAGATATGACAAAAATTTGTTTAGAGATGTAAATATTTATTTCAAAAACAAGCGTTCAGCCTTAAGCAAACAGCGCTCAGCAGCGTGAAAACAGTATATCGACTCAATGAGTGAAATCAGGCGCTGAATTTATATCATCACGAATTCGATATTTTATGGTATCGTAAAAAGTCCTTATATCTTTTGCCATTACGCTTAACGCTCGATCCAGGGTGCTGAAATAAGGAGCACGAACACCATGATAGTCTATTTCCTGGCCCGCTTGTTGAAATTTGAAACCTAATGCAGACAATCGTTTCGGTAAAAACGGTTCCATCATGGCAAACACATTGGGGCGGTTTTTCAGGTCAACGACAGCAGTGACACAAAGAAACAATATAATAGAGATTAATGGCAAACTTCGTCTTTCTTCCGGCGATAAATCAAGAATTTGAGTCTGACCATATTTTGACTGATCTTCACCTTGACGTCTTCGAAATTGGCTATCCACTGCGAGTCGGGAAATTTCACCAATTGAGTCGCGGTCATTTCTCAATAAATCTAAATAATGTTTATCAAGACAATCGGGACAAAATTTCTCTAATGGTAACAGTAGCTCAGGATTGGCAGAATATACCGGAACAAAGCGAACACATCCTGCAGGTGTATTACTGGACTTGTGCGTTATTAAAATATGTATCGAGCGTTTATCAAATTCGTCTTTTTCCAGGTTGTCGGTATATACATCATGGGGTAAAAATTTAAATTCATCACAATAAACGCGATAACGAATTCTAAAAACATTGTTCAGTTGATCCTCGGTAGATGGTATTGAAATCGCGAAGTATTCAGCAAAAGATTCCATGATATTCATATGCGCTCTCCTTTTTATTAATAATCCGATATCTCACCATTTCTAATATCGACTCATCTGTTGCAAACATTTAACATTTTTTTGCTAAAGTTTTTATACTTAAGCTAAAATGGCTTTAAGGTCGATTGATTGCGATTCAATCGCTCAAAGCGATGGAATCGCTTTACACCAATCTCAAAACCACATTGGACTTAGTATTTAAAAAATTTAGTATCCGTTCAATAAATTATGGAATTAATGATACAGTATTATCATGCTTTCCCGACACGTCGGGACTCAGCATGAAGTTACGCTGTCACTTCACACTGAGCCCTTCGTCAAGCTCAGGCTATACTCCGTCGAAGTGTGAAAGCATACTTACAAATTAAAACTACCAACTTTTATTGAATGGATACAAATTTTACACAATTTTTACAATAGCCAATTATTTTTTTCCTTACATTGCTAATATAATATTAATCCGGCGTCGAAGAAATCAGATGAAATTGTGTATCGAAAAGCGTCTGCGCCGGCTCTGATTTCGACTTATCTGAAAAATGGAGTGGATATGTCCCGAGTGCATTTAACAGAAATGATTCTTAACAGAGTGCTAACCTACAAAACCAGGCCTGCCTTATTTTATAAAAAATCCGGCCAATGGGAATCTATAAGTTGGGATGACATGGGAAATCAGATTAAGTGTGTTTCGCGGGCATTGCTGCAATTAGGACTGGGAGAGCAGGAGCGGGTCGGCATTTATTCGCAGAACAAACCCCAATGGACGATCGCTGATTATGGCATCATGGGCGTGCGGGGAATTACGACGACTATTTATGCTACAAATTCAGCATCGGATGCAGAATACATTGTCAATGATGCGGAAATGGGCATAATTTTTGTGGGCGGACAGGAACAGTACGATAACGTGATGCGGTTTTTTCGCAGCAACAAGTACTTAAAACAGATCGTGGTGTTTGATAATACTGTTAAAATTGAGCCAGATGAAAATATCCTGTATTTTGATGATTTTATCAAGCAGGGATTGGCGGCTGCGAATGAAGCGGCATATAATGAACGTTTGTCCCGGGCAACGGCAGATGATGTAGCGACTATTATTTATACTTCCGGAACATCCGGGACTCCCAAAGGTGTCATGCTAACCCAGGCAAATTTGTTCAGCCAGTTTACTGCGCTGGATCCGCTGTTTAATATCTGCGAAAACGATATTGAACTCTGTTTTCTGCCGCTTAGCCACTCTTATCAAAAAGCGTCGACGCTCTGGACGCAATCGCATGGCGTCACCGTTTATTATTGTGAGAATCCGAAGGAGATACTCGAGCAATTCCAGGAAGTACGGCCTACTTTTATGGTTGGCGTTCCGAGATTGTATGAGAAAATGTACGCAACGGTATATGCCCGTTTGGAGGAAGCGTCCTGGTTAAAAAAGAAACTCTTCAATTGGGCGCTCCGCATCGGCAAAGCATATCAATACAAAACGTTTGAAAAACGCGCCGTATCCGGTGCTTTGAATCTGAAGCATAATCTGGCGCGAAAACTGGTTTTAAATAAAATCCGGGAAATCATGGGTGGTCGCTTGAACTTTTTTTCCGCCGGCGGCGCGCCATTATCTTCTGAAATTGAAGAATTTTTCTTTGCAGCCGGCATCTTTATCGCCCAGGGCTACGGACTTACGGAAACATCGCCGGTCATCTCCTGCAACCGGTTAGATAAATTCAAATTTGGAACTCCGGGAACCGTCGTGAGCATTTGCCAGGTTAAAATCGCTGAAGACGGGGAAATTCTGGTTAAAGGCGATAATGTGATGAAAGGCTATTTCCGAAAACCGGAATTGACAGCAGAAGCATTCACGGCCGATGGCTGGTTTAAAACCGGGGATATCGGCAATATGGATGAAGAAGGCTTTCTGTATATCACGGATCGTAAAAAAGACATCATCATTACGGCAGGCGGTAAGAATATCGCCCCGCAAAGTATCGAGTCGCTATTTGGAAAAGACTACTATATCGAACAACTTGCCGTGATCGGTGACAGAAAAAAATATATTACCGCACTTGTTGTGCCGGCTTTGGATGCACTAAAAGAATTTGCAACGACGCATCAAATCAAATATTTCTCAATCGCCGAATTAGTGAAAAACAAGCATGTACTGGCATTTTATGAAAAGCGTTTACACAAAATGTCCGAATCTCTGGCGCACTTTGAAAAAATTAAAAAATTCACTCTATTACCTGAACCGTTCTCACAGGAAAGGGGTGAAATCACACCGACCTTAAAAATCAAACGTAAAACATTGGAAGAAAATTATAAAGGGATGATTGAGAAGATGTACATGCCTGATTACTCATGAAATTGATGACAAAGTGTGCTAAAGTTTCCGGATGCATCGGGAGAACCTCAAGCGTGAGTCATTAGATCAAGCCACCTAAGTGACATTGCTCACGACACAATCGGACAACTTTATGGTTGCTAACAAACGGATTGTACCCAAACTTTCATATCTCGTCGAGTGAATCGAAAGCGGAAATGCAAAAAAAGACTAACCGCTGCGATCGGTGGATATGAGAAACCAATGTTCAAGCACAACCTGCCTAAAATCCCTACGAAACTATCCACTACCTAAAGGATGTTGTTGCGTTATTTGCATTCTTTGGCTATATTAGAAGCACGACAATTTGTTGTTGCTTTTACTCCAGATAACATAATACGTGAACATTTACAGGCATCCTATGGAACAAATTCAACTTATCAGTTTAACAATATTCGCAGGCATTTTTTCCCAGGTACTCGCTTATAAGCTCAGGCTGCCGGCCATTGTGCCGTTGCTGTTTATTGGGGTGACGCTGGGTCAATTGCACATCATCACGCCGCATCAACTTGGTGATGGATTGCACACCATTGTTCAATTGGGCGTGGCCATCATTTTATTTGAAGGTGGCTTGAGTCTTAAAATTAAACAGTTTAAAGAAGCTCCGCTCATAATTCGTAATCTGGTTACCATTGGCGTGGTTATCACCTGGTTGTTATCGGCGATAGTTGCTTACTTTTTTGTGCCGGCGCTTCACAATCAGACAGGATTAAAAATTGCGCTGCTATATGGCGCATTAATGACAGTGTCGGGTCCCACGGTTATTATTCCGTTGTTGAAAGTCGTCAAACCCACGCAACGGATCGCTACGGCGCTCAAATGGGAGGCGATACTTGTCGATCCGATTGGCGCATTGTTGGCGGTAGTGCTGCTCACATTTATTAATACAAGTGCCAGTGCCAGTGGGCTTGATTCCGTTGTCAAGGCGTTTCTAAGCAGCATGTCGATTGGGTTGGTATTTGGTGGTGTCGCAGCGTTCATTATGTACCGATTGCTGAAAATGAACGATCTGATCCCGGAGGATATGCGAAATTTGATGGTATTAAGCATGGCGTTATTCGTGTTTGTGGTTTCCAACTGGGTGCAGCATGAAACCGGCATTCTTTCAGTGACGGTTGCTGGATTTGCGTTGGGCATTTTGAATCCGAGCGGGCTCAAAGAAATCGAATCGTTCAAAGGCCAGCTCACCACGCTGATGGTTTCGATTTTATTTATTTTGCTGGCAGCACGATTAGACTTGAATTCAATCTGGGATTTGCAATTTTCCGGGATAGTGGTGTTATTGACGACATTAGTCGTCATCCGGCCCATCAATGTATTTGTGAGCGGCTTCAAATCACAATTATCGGTACGGGAAAAAATATTTATTTCCTGGGTTGCGCCACGCGGCATTGTTGCTGCTGCGGTTGCGTCGCTGTTCACCGAAACGTTGAAGGAAAATCCGGTGTTTGTCGACCAGGCCGGCTTCATAGAGTCGCTTACTTTTTTGATTATTGGCGGAACAGTGTTCTTTCAGGGGGCGACAGCACGTTATGTCGGCAAATTCCTGAATGTAGTGGAACCGGACCCAAACGGAGTTGTCATTATCGGCGCTCATCAACCCGCCCGATTATTGGCAGCGGCGCTAAAAAAACTTGATATCGATGTCATGCTGCTTGATTCCAATAGCCACCATGTATCGAAGGCACGAAAGGAAAATATTCGTACGGAAACTGTCAACGCAATTTCTCAAAACACGATTGATGAGCTCGACCTGGCGGGATACGGGAAATTATTGGCATTGACACCAAGTGAAAAAGTAAATGTGTTGGCCTGTCAGCTCTGGGCGTATGAATTTGGCAAAAACAGAGTGTTTCGAGTGGGTGTGTACGAAGAGCAGTACCAGCCATCCGAACTGACGAAACTATCCGGTGAGGGCCAATTAGTATTTCCGGAAACGATCACTCAGGAGTGGTTGCAGCGTCATTTGGGTAACTCCTGGGAAATTAATGTTTCGGAGTTAAACACAAAAGAACGTATGGAAAGTCTGCAACACGACATTGACGATGAAAAAATTTATCCGATGGCATTGGTGGTGAATAGTAAGTTGACATTTTATACGCCGGCGCTGGAGCTGGTTGAAGGCGGGCATTTGCTTTATCTGCAGAAAATTGTGGAAAAGAAAACGGCTGTAAAAAAGGAGCAGATAAAATCAAAATCATCTACCTGATGTGAATCCGTTACGTAAGCAAAAAAAGGTGAAGTCATCAAAAATAGTATAAGGGCAATGCAAATGTCGATCGGCAAGAAAGTAACTGGCATTCTGTTTCTCCTTCTTATTTTAACAAACAATATTAAAGCGACTGACCGTCCAAAAATCGGATTGGCGCTTTCAGGTGGTGGAGCGCGCGGCATGGCGCACATCGCCACACTAAAAATGCTGGATTCGTTGCAAATCCCGGTGGATTATATTGTCGGCACGAGCATGGGTGGCATAATTGGCGGATTATATGCCGTCGGCTATAGCGGTGCTGATATCGAAAAAATGGCGATGCAGACGGACTGGCAGGAAATTTTTACTGATGAGCCCCCGCGCGCTGATTTGCCATATTTTCAGAAGATGGAAACCGGAAAATACCAGCTAGATTTTGGATTGAAAGGCGTAAAGCCCGTTGCCCAGAGCGGTTTGATTTATGGGCAGAAATTATCGCTAATGTTCTCGGAATATACTCTACATTATAAAAATATTCACAACTTCGCCGAACTACCAATCCCTTACAAATGTGTGGCTGTGGATCTGGTAACGGGTAACGAAGTGGTGCTAGATAAAGGCTCGCTGGCAAAGGCGATGCGCTCCACAATGGCGATTCCTTCTGTCTTTAGTCCGGTTGAATGGGGCGATTTACTGCTTATTGATGGCGGACTCGTGAATAATCTGCCTGTAGATGTTCTAAAACAAACTGGTGTTGATATCATCATCGCGCTCGATGTCACGTCGCCATTACTGGAACGAAAACAGCTCACCTCAGCGCTGGGTGTGCTGGAACAAACGTTCAACATAATCGGATTTGATCGTTGGAAGGTCAACTGTCAAAAAGCCGATATTCTTGTCTCTCCGGATATTTCGCAATTCTCTCAATCGGATTTCGAGAAAGATAAAATTAGTAAAATTTTTGAAAAAGGTGAAATTGCTGCGCGCAAAAGTTTACCCCAATTGATAGCGTTAAAGGAAAAGTACCACCTTAATCGGCAGGCACCCAAAACTGAAAGTAATTCGGACCATCCATCAATCGTTTCCATTGATAACCAGGATTTAATTATCCACGGTATTTCCATTGAAGGCAATGAACATCTCCCGTTTAAATTTATCTACAGGAATATAGGATTAAAACCCGGCGATATCCTCGACACGCAAAAATTGCACAAGCGCATTATGGATTTGTATGGCCTGGGATATTTTGAACGTATTCATTATAATGTTGACATCGTGCGTGACAACCTGGTTCAACTTGTCATTACTGTGAAAGAAAAATCGATGCGGCGATTGCGCCTGGGATTACGTTATGATAATTATTACAAATTGGTTGCGGTAACCGGATTGCAGGCGACCAATCTGATCCTGCCGGGCATGCGCGTCGATTATGAGTTTCAATTTGCCGGCTATATTAAGCACCGGCTAAAAGTTTATTATCCGTCCCGAAGACTCAATTCATCGGTTTATCCGTTCATTCAGTATAATTATAAAAATGTGCCGGTCAACATTTTTGATGGGTACGGGAATAAAGTTGCCAGCTATAAAGATCGGTCGTCACGTATTGGTGGGGGTGTGGGAATGCTGGTTCTTAATTCGATCAACACCGAGCTGGCCTATGAGCAGGAATATATGAATATTAAACCGAAGATCGCACTTTTCGATCCGATCATGTTCCCGTCCTGGTTTGACGACCTGCGGAAAATCAGGCTCGACATGACGTTCGATACGCTTGATGATGTTTTGTTGCCCTGTTACGGCGTTTTAATGCGCAGTCATTTCGAATCCGGTCTCAAGAAATTACAATCGGACGTGCATTATAGCCTTTTTTCGATTTCGGCTGATTTTTACAAGACATTTTCCCGCCGTCATACCACACGGTTTTATAGTTTTTGGGGGACTGGTTCGTCTTTGCCTGTCTATAAATACATGTTACAGGACAAGCCGGATTTGTTTATCGGCACGCAATGCGATCAACTGCGAACCACAAAATTAACAATGCTGCGTTTCGATTATCGTTATCGCCATCGAAAAGATATTTTCTTCAAACTCATTATGAATGCCGCATTCAATCTGGAACTGAAGCTTCCGAAGGGTGTGTATTCACCTCACGATGTCCTGGGCGCTGGCGTCGGTGCAAAGCTGCTATCACCGGTTGGCCCGATCGAATTGGTGTATGGATTGGGTGATGAAAATTTACTGGGCCGCCGAACCACGCACAGCGTTTTTTATTTTCATATGGGGTATCAGTTTTGATTGATGTTGTCGACCTGATTTTTGATAGTAAAAGCATTCATGCAAATGGATGATTAGATAAACTTATTCAAAAAGTACGCTGAAAATTTAGGGACACTTCATGAAACGATATTGAAATAAAATCAATTCAGATTAAATTCATGAATTATTCACGTTAGTTTATTTTATCCCGGGAAAATACAATTAATATTTTGTCCATTAATTAAAGGATAGAATAAATTAATCAACAGAAGTGGAATAATTAGTATATTACGAAATCTAAAATCTCGTCTGCCGGGTGAATCATTTTTATGATGATATTCCACTGAAACTCTAAAAAATTGAATATTTGCTGACCTTCAAATCACTCGTTCTGTCCTTCGTTTTAACTCAACAAATTGATCAACATTCTAAAAAAATTATATGATTATGCAAAAAGCTCAGCGCTATCTGTTGCTTTTAGTAACGCGATACGATTTATATACAAAGCGCTGCCCGTTTTGTGGATACGACCATCTCATCCGCTGGGGCTACTACACCAGGCGTGGTCTGCCGATTTCCGCACATATCCGAATTCAGCGCGTCCGTTGTAAAAACTGCCACCGTACAACCAATGTATTACCATCGTTTTTATTAGCTAACAATCAACACGCTGTCAACCTTATCGGTGATCTGTTGAGCTGCTATATCAAGCAGCCCAACGATTGGCATCACTCCCCGGATATTACCATGGATCTGTCGACGGCCTATCGCTATTTGCGTATTCTGACACAACAGGCCAACGACGCATTGCCACAGCTGCGAAAAACATTGCTGTGCATCCATCCCCAGTATCGCCTAAACGACCACATCGACGGCAATCCGGTATCTGTTTCAGAGAGACGATGTATTTTGCAGCGCTTTCTCTCACTGGCAAAGCGCCTGCTCACCGAAGGCGTACATCTTATTGACGATAGTTGTGTCGATGCTGTCACACTTTTCCCGTTTATCAACTATTTTTTAGCCAGTCAGACCGGAAACGCATTGCTGCAACGCTGATCGATTTCTCAGTTTCCCGCAACCAACCATTTTTGATCCCCAAATCAGTCGTCCGGCCCGAATTACCAACAGACGTTGACTCGCTTATCTGAGAAAAATCCATTATCTTGCCCGTGTCAATCAGCAAAGGAATTTTCTATGGACGAAAAAAAACGTGAAGAGATCGCGCTATTTCGTTACAGCCTGATCGTGCCGTTTCTCTCACAGGAAGAACTGGCCACGGCGCTGCAGCGAACCGTTGAAAGTCTGCACGCCCATGAAATCACTGAAATGCAACGGACATGGGATACATTTGGTCCGTTCGATCCGGCCCTAATCCATATCGCGCTGGCCAAAGCGATTATTCACAAAAAACACGATCAGCACATTTCATTTTAAGCCGACAAAGAGCGTCGGCTTAAAGCGATGATGAGCTGATGTTGACATAAATAAATAAAACGAAACTGCGTTCACATCTAGTTAAATTAAGCTAACGACAGCGCAATTTAAAATCTGTCAACATCAAAAAACATGCGC
>JAFGDW010000271.1 GCA_016931935.1 Candidatus Zhuqueibacterota bacterium
GCCATTAGCCATTGTTCCAGCGCCGGTTCTTGGACAGAATTCGTAACCGGAATGAAGCCCCGAACGTGACCATTGCGCGGAGTCTGTTAATGCATACAATAACTCAGAACTGTCCTGGTATGTGAGCGCATATCGTATCGGGGTGTAATTATCGCCTGCATCAGCGCCAACAAATTCTATCTGGCCTGTTACAATAACTGCTTGTTCGGTCGAAATGCTAAGATCCTGGGAGAATCCACCCTGGAGTCCTTTCCAACCGGCGACGACATCGCCGCCCATGGAAGCATTTCCCGCCGCAGTTTCAGCAGTGTTCAATACTGGCCAAATTGACTTATATTCTTGTGTTAAACCCCAATTCGAAATAAGGGATACGTCATTTTCTTCTGTTACAATTATGTTGTCAACCCAGATTTTATAATTATCATTGTCCGGGCCGCCGAAATGCAATTTTAACTGATTCGTGGGCACATTTTCGGATGAATTATATACGTACTGAAATGTTTGAGGAGTCGTTGTTATTAAAGGCCACTCAATTATCCGTTTGGTATAAGGATCGCCTGCTATTTCGAATAAAACATTAATAGTAACATCTCTGTCAGCCACTGCCATAAATGAAACTTTATAGGTTTTACCCGGAAGCAACGGACAGTTGGCGTTCCTTTGAATTCTATAAGTATCCGGACCACCTTCGACTACATCAAGTAAATATGAGTTTTTGCCTGAGAGTACACCGTTCGTATCAATTGATACAGTAACAGTTGTTGTACCGGCGTCAATCCAGCCACTTGTCCACTGACTGTCGCCATTGTCAAATTCATCAGATAGAATTACCTCTTGCGCGATTAGCATCGTTGAGCTAATAAAAACTAGTGCTAATAACACAATGAAAGAATGTAAAAACTTTTTCATAATCCTACTTCTCCTTTGTTAGATTATAGTAAATTTAAGACAGTTAAATGAAGCTTGATTACGGAAAAAAGCCTGTGACTATTTGTAACATGCAAAACCACCCCCTTTTAATATAGGATTATTTGCTAAATTACTTGCTGTTCTGGCGGTTTTATACAGGCAATATTCTGTCGTTTTTGTGAGCAGCGCCGGACTCATATCGCTCGTTACGTGAATTCCAGAACACCTGACATTTTATTAAACTTTGCTAAATTGTTACTGATCTTCATAACCATCCCACTGGATCAGAGCGGGATGGTGATATTTTAAGAAAATATTTATTATGTACAACTGAAAAAAGTTATAACATTTTCCAATTCAACTTGTCTTGTCTCATCTGTGCAGTATTAACGAGTAATTCGGACAAGTTGCGGGAGGTTGTAAACTATTTCATAAGCGCAAATTTTCGTGTCAATGTTACATCGCCAGATCTTAATTGATAGATGTAATTTCCGCTTGATAGTTTTGAACCATCGAACGTAGCGACGTATTTTCCCGCATCCTGGATGTTATCATACAATGTTGCGACTTCCTGGCCAAGACTGTTAAAGACTTTTAAGGTTACATGACCGGCTGTAGCAATAGAATACTCAATATTCGTAGTCGGATTAAATGGATTTGGGTAATTTTGCCCCAAAGTGTAATCAGCAGGTCGTGTGTTACTAATACGTCTTACAGTGCTGGTCCCCTCAGGATTTCCATAGTCGAGCCAATTGTTAATTATTGTCCATTCGGCATCGCTTTGAGCTTTCCATGCGGCCATTTGATCAGGATACCAATTCAAGTCACCCAATGGAAAACCACCCATCGCTGCTGTCTGATAAGCTGTGTTATTGTAGGCCAGGTTCTCTGGCAATGGCCAGACCTGATTGAATCCGGCATTTGGTTTGTATGACCAGTCAACGTCAGCATTGGTACTCCATTTATACTCCATGAATATTTTCAATGTATCCTCGTTCGTAGGCGACACGATGAATTCCGGATCCATGTCGTAAATGGTTGCCCAGTCGACATTCATTTTTTTGAATACCTTGTTACCTTCAGCATCAACAGAATCGATAAACGCGATCTCATTTTCACCTAGCATTGGAGACGGATTGTAATTTTCTTCAGGATGTCTCGTTCGTGTATTTTCTTGGCACCATGTACACCCGGTGTACCAGGCTTTAAACCAATCCATATACATATAAGCGTTATTGCCGATAAATAATTTTCGGTCCAGGTCTGTAAAATCAACTTGAAAACCAAACGAGTCTGCTTCCGTAATCCCATTGATCAAACCGCCGTCTGGAGGATCGCATAATCCATCTTCGAAATCACCGTAATCCTGATCATCGTCGCACACATCAAGAGCTCTGTACCCAATCATCATTGGATTCACAAAAATGGAGTTTGTGATAGATGCCGTTTCCAACCAGCCAGCCGACTGAAAGACCCATTCAATCGAATTCACAAGGGTGCAGTGATTTATATGAATATTGCTGCCAAACTCATTACCTTCCTGCATCACAATTCGAGCGAGATTGGTAAAGGTACAGTTTTCAAAAAGAAGCATATCGTAATGCCAGCCCGTGCTTTGGTAAGGGAATGAAACGGCACGTCCGTAGTACCGGAAGTGGTTATCTGCATTATTTCTCCAGTAACAGTTTTTGTAAGTACCTTGATAATGATCTGCTTTTATACAAAAAGCTCCGGCGGATTCGGCGCCAATTCCACAATAATCAAAAAGGCAGCCTTCAAATTCACCTATTTCAGGATCATTTGCCTCATCCTGATTTTCAAACGTAATTGAACCTCCTACTTTACTACCTAAAACATCGGCGTAACGTACCCAAATATTCTTCATAACGACATCGCCATAGCTCTGTATAAGGTAGGTTCTGTCAATACCTTCTTCAGTCCAAACGATTTGGGGGGGAGCAGAGTTTTGTACGGTTTCAGCGTCTGCGTCTCCTGCATTGAGTGGTTTCGGGGCAACAATTTCCAGGTTCTGTCCATGATCCATGTAAATACTTCTACTCAGTACATAGATTTCAAACGGAGCCAGCTTGAAAACGGTATTGTTAATTGTGCCATTCGCTATCGCTGTTTCAATAGCATCGTTAAGGGTACCGTAGGTGCCTCCGGTTGCATAATATCCTTCAACGTTTACAGTATCCTTTTGAGCATATAACATACTGCTTAAACAAACCACTACCAGAAGAGATAGTAATAATTTCTTCATGTTTAACTCCTTTAGTTTAGTTAATAAAAATTAAGATTGGCGCTTAAATTTACATCTGTTTGGTTATTTAGTCTGTAGCATTTTAGGCTGTAGCTAGTAATTTACTTTACTCACAGCATGTGATTGTCAATATCAATCGCTCCCAGGAAATGAATGTGAAGCAACGTGCAGACGCTCTAACTAACAGCCTAAAGTCTAAACACCTAAATAGCCACTAAAAATTATCAAGGTTAATACCTTATTCTTAATCCAAGATTTGCCGTTAAGCCATAGTTTTGTATACCCCTGAATCCTTCAGTTGACTTTTGTATCCAACTGGTATTCGCATTATTCAGGTTACTGACATCCAGGAACAACTCACTATTGTAGAAAGAAAGCTTTTGGCGGGCCGAGAAATCAATCCGAAAATATTGGGTCGTGTATGAATCGTTTTCCGGATACCGTCCGCCATTTCCTCTGGCTGAATTATCCTGGAATAGAAATGACAACCTGGTTGAAAAGTCTTTGTAATCGTAGCCTATGTATGTGTTAAGAATATGATTGGGTTGATCAATTAATCGTCCCGTGGATGAGCTATCGATAAGCACGGGAATTCGTTTACGTCCCTCAAGTTTCACCTTAACATCATACCATGGATACTTCGTTTCAGAAGAAATTCGCGCATAGTTAATCCCAAATACCATATTGTTAAAAGGCGCCGGCATGTACCAGAAATTGTGCTGGAAGTCAAGTTCAATCCCTTTCACAGTTGCTTCGAACGGGTTATTCAGCGGTCGAAACACACTAGCATCCGACATGCCGGTGGTTGCGTTAATAACCGGGGTTACTACCGGAGCGCCACCACGGAAAATCTGGTAATGAGAAACTGTATCAACCCCGGCTAGTTGAGCAGCATCCAACTGATAGTTTGCCGTGTAGACAAAGTTCTCGATTGTTTTATAAAAACCACCAATCGTAAAAAGCCCTAATTCGTTGGCATGGAACGTAAAGTTGATGTCATGATTAAAGGCCTTGGCTGGTTTCAGATCAGGGTTTCCGGTATATATCTGGTTATTCTGGGTTACGGTAAACTTCGGACTAAGTGAGCTGTAATCCGGTCTGGAGAGCGTCTGGGTGTAGGCGTAGCGGATATCCAACCATTCCAGGGGAGTGTATTTTATTTGCATCATCGGAAGCACGAATTCGTTTTCTTTAACAGCAGTGGTATCATACATCTTCTGTGCCTGTGGATTTCTCATATCCCTTGCGTTATAGGCAAAATATTCAGATTCCACTTTTTCGTAACGCGCACCACCAATCACCATAAAGTCCCAGAAATTGATCTTGGACATTGCATAGGCGGCGTAATAATCTTCTTTATACTCATAGTCGTTGGTAAGCTGCTGATACGGTCCGTCATACCAACCACCTTGAGCGCCTGAACTAGCCTGTGTATTGGATGCATCGAATTCAGGTTTGCCAATAATATAATTCAATATATTCGTCAGTATATCAGGATTGGCGGCATAATAGATAGCTCCATATTTGTCTTTCAAAAAAGGATCAAAAAGTTCACTATTCTTATTGAGAAATGTATCTCCCGTCAAATTGCCGCTAGCATCGGTAGATATTCCAAACTTGTTCTTGACTGTTCTCATCAAGTTTGCCTGTATACCTGTAGCGTCTGGATCAGTAGCACTTCCATTGAAATTTAAATAAGGCGTTTCCTGATCGGTCTTATTTGATTGATTATAGATTTGACCGCCAAATTTAAAAAAACCAGCTGCTTTACCAATATTAAAGGGAAGTTCAAAATCTGCCTTGTAAGTATATCTGTCTTCCTGATAGTCGTTGCTAAATAGATCAGCGCTTCTTAATACGACATTACTATCTCCCTTAAAAGCAGTAAGAAGATATGTAAGGTCTTCTGGTACCTTATTATCACGTAGCACTCCACTTTGTAATGCATCGGTTTGATTGAAATTGACTACAGGCGAGTCATCCAAAACGTTACTAGATGCTGTATAGCTGGCCGATAAATCTGCAGTAAGACGTCCAAAATCATAGTCGAATTTAAGAGAATGCATTTGCTGAGATGTAACATTTTCGCCCAAACGAAGTTGCCATTCCATTCTACCGGCATCATAATTAATTGTCTGGCGATTATCCGTATAGTCCGAATTTATTCGTGCCAACATGTTTACAAACTTAACAGATCCGGCCGGGAGCTTATAATCCATGATTAAATTCGCTCCGTATCGTTTTCTTGTTTCGAAATGCCGGTTAAATGTCACAGTATTTACTTTTACCGGACGATACCCTGTTTCCGGATCTATATCTACGCCCTCTGCTGCTATACCATAACTAGCGTCCATGTTGTCTGAGTTTCGGTCGTATGATTCGGCATTAACAAGCCCATATACGCCAAAATTATCATTCAAGAAACGATTACTTCCGGAAACAACGGCACGATAGTTTCCAATAGTATTGCTTTTTGCTGTATAGCCCTGTTGCCACATGAAGCTCCAGTGATGAGCTGAAGGAGCTTCCCTTAACTCCATATTCACTGTGCCCCCAATTGAATTCGCATTCATGTCGGGTGTCAGCGACTTGTATACCGAGATCATCCGTATCATGTACGGGGAAACCATTGTGAGATCTACACTTCGGTCATTACTCACGCCTGTACCGCCAGAATTTGGATTTGAGGAAAGTCCGATTTGTGAGCTACCGGTTGAAGACAGTGTAACGCCTTCAATCTCGATCGAATTGTACTTGGGTGACAGCCCACGAATAACTACTTTATTATCTTCACCAGAACTTTGTGTTGTTGAAACCCCGGGTAAGCGGCTGAGAGTTGCAGCTGCGTTAAAATCCGGCAGTTCTTGAATTCGTGCCTCGGAAACAATATTGGCAATTTGGGTTGACTGGAGTTGCTGATTAATTGCAGCTAACTGGCCTTCCGCTTGTGCAGTGATAATGACTTCTTCTCCACTTATCGTTTCATGGTCAAGTTCAATATTCTGCTCTAACTCTTCGTTGACGCGAATACGGACCGGAACTTCAACTTTTTTGTATCCGATGTAATTAGTAACGAGCGTATAAGCTCCTGGCGGGATATTGGTAATTACGTATCTTCCATCCAGATCTGTAATTGTACCAATATTTGTACCTAGCAAGAATAAATTGGCAGCAGGCAGAGTCGTGCCTGTACTGGCATCTTTTACAACGCCCTTTATTTTCCCTGTAGTAGCGGAAAATAAACTTGCAGTAAGTACAAATGTTAGAAATGCAATTAATAAAAGCGTGTTAATTACAGCTCTTTTTTGAATCATGTTTGTGCCCCTCCATAGAAATTTAGTGAAGGAATTTCGGTTAATTTTAATTTTAAAAATTATTCTTAATATGCCCCTACTAGCCCCATCCCACCATTTTTCCAAGCACATATGTCCAATTTGACGTATCCGTTCAATATTGTATGGCATCATTTAAAACCCCTCTTAATATCACTTCAGCTAAGAAGCAAGCTGAACCTTCGGCCTTTAAAAGGGGAGATAATTGAAGGAACGATTTTTTTAAAATCCTGTTTACAACCATTTATCGAATGGATACAATATGACCATATCTCGATAGTAAAACTGCAAGGAGTGCGTTACAAAGAACAAAAAAAGCAAGCCTTTTCTAATACATATACGAAAATGATAACAATTAAAAGCAGCTTTGATAGAAGAAATATTTATTCACAATATTTCGAAGTATTTTGATTTGAAAGTAAATTACAAAACAAACGTTTAAATATGGTATTATCATCAGTTAATCGCGGACATATGCTGTCATTTTATATCCGCGATCCAGCCATACATACGATTATTTTGCTTATCCTTATTGTTCAATACAACAATTCGAGTTTTTATCTAACAGTTTTTATCTTATCGTTACAAACGTTGGAAAATAGACGTAACCATAAGTAATAAACAAACTAAAGGTAATATAATGTCTTGAATATTTAAAATGTTTTTGATAATTTAACAAAAGATTAACAATGAGAATAATTTTTTGTAACTATTATGCCTATTCCTTACGTCTATCCGCTAATTCCATTTCAATTTGTTCCATTTTCTTGTTTTTGAGCGGATAAAAGAACATCAGGCCACCACCGACCAATCCGAAAATGCCAGGTATGATACTAATCATTATTAAAATACCATTTATTGCTTCCGGAGTTTGGACAGCATTCGGCACAAAGTTAAAGGCATCCAGCATCCAACCTATGATTGCACCACCCAATGTTAAACCTAACTTCAGTGTGAATAACGATGCCGCCATAATTAAACCAGTAGCGCGCCGGCCAAATTTCCATTCACCATAATCAGCCGTATCGGTGTAAATCGCCCACTGCAGCACAGACACTGTCCCAAAGAAGAATGATTGAATAAAATTCAACGAGTAAATAAGTACAAGGCTTTGTGGCGGTAGAAAATAGAAAAGTATGCTACAAACTGCACTGACCGCCAAAAAACCGCCGTAAACCAGACGTTTATCCAATTTGCTGGTGAAACGGTTTGTGAAGATTGCGCCGATGATGCCAGCTACAGAACCGGAAGTAAAGAAAATTGTGGTTAAGAATTCGATTGACAGATGATGTAAGTTGCCGAACAGCATGAAATCTTGTTCTTGAAGGTAATATTTGACATAATAGGTTACCGAGCTGCTACGCACTACAATGAATATTAATTGAAAGATAGTAGCTAGCCCGATAATAAGCCATGGACGGTTGGCAACCAAATCCTTTAAATCCTGCTTGAAATTGGTTTGCTGATCCTTGGGAGGGTAGACGCGTTCTTTAGTAGTAAAAAATACGACACTAAATAATGCAAACGCCAGACCACCAAAACATGCGACTGCCCATTGCCAACCCACGGCTGCATCGCCTTTACCGAAATATTTTACTAAATAAAGAATTGTGCTCTGAACTGTAAACTGTCCAACAAATGCTGCCACAAAACGAAATGATGACAATTTGGTACGCTCCACGTTGCTGGAAGTCATTACACCCATCAAAGCGGAGTAGGGGACATTTACGGCCGTGTAAAACATCATCATCAGTGTATAGGTTATATAGGCGTAGATAATTTTGCCGGTCGTGTGAAAATCCGGGGTGATGAACGTTAACACACTTACGACGACAAATGGCAGTGTCACCGTTAACAAATATGGACGGTACTTGCCCCAGCGTGTGTTGGTTCGGTCGGCAATCATGCCCATAATCGGATCATTAATTGCGTCCCATAACCGCGTGACCAGAAACATAATACTTAAACTGGCCGCCGGGATTCCAAATACATCAGTATAAAATATCGGGATGAAACTCATCACGATTTGAAAATATAAATTGGACGCGGTATCCCCAACACTATAGCCGAGTTTCTCTTTTAGTGATAGCTTGACTGTACTCATAAGCTTGTATACTCCATAATTGTTGTGAAGGTGAATGATTACCATCGAATGGTTTTGCTATTACATAACTTCAAGCACGATCGTTTGCAGATCATTATCTTACGATGTATTCCCTACCTTAAAAAATTAATTCACGCAATTCTACTATTATTTGATTATCGAAATTGTTAAATATCATGCTAATGCGGTCAATTCGATATTGACGCCGCCGTCTGTCCCTTACTTTGAACACCATTACGATCATTAATTCGGACAGGGTGACTATTTCCGTGGGGCAGTGCCTGGTTTAATGCGCTGAAATCTGATGAGTCATTCTCAGTGAACTGCGTTAACCGTATCTCACGCCAAATGTACTGCATTTGTGCAACTTTTTCAGCAAATGTTATTCGGTTCAATAAATCGGCAACGCGATCAGCGATCGGGAGTGCAGAATTTTTGTAAGCTGGAGAAACGGGATTATATTGAGTTTGACTTGCAGAGCGGTGTTCAGTCATATTCTGTTCCATAGATGATGCTTAACGATTGATAATTATCTTTATCGGCGAATTATCAGTAAGTATGAAGGTGCACGCAGATACTGGCCGGGGCTATCTCCCCCAATGTGCTTTGAATTTGTGAATTTGTTGATGTGCGCAGGAAGTCGGTTGTCATAATGTTACCTGAATTTCTAAAGTAGAATGTAAATTATCATTATATTGGTGCGATTATGACAAATAGAATAAGAATTGGACGTTTATTTCGAAAATGCACGATGCTTAAATCTCAATGTTTATAAACACCAAACGGATAATTTCACATTTTTATGAAATTTAGAAATTCAGATTAAAAAAAAAATTGTATCCATTCAAGAAAAGCCGATGCAACTGTCTTCCACTTTATATACATTTACTACTATTATGGAAAAGCATAAATAAAATTGCAGCAAGAGCTTTTAAGTTATATAGTGTTGAGTGGATACTATAATCATTTGCATATATGATTCAATGCATTTATTTATGACGGAACGTACTTTCGAGTGATGGATGTTATTGTTATTGAACCGTTTCAAATATAGAAAAATAGTTTCAAAAAGTCAAGGAAAAAATATTAAATTTTAATTACAGTGTTAAATTTTCTTAATTATCATAGTTTATATATATATTTGTTAATAGATGGGGAGCCTCGACTTAATTAATATTTATAAAAGCCGTATGCAAAAATTAGCTATGTAAATAAAGTTACTAAACCGGTACAGGAAAAAATAGAATTAATGAGTTTGGATTATTAGCAGAAGTATATATTTGATGAATAGTGTCAGAGATTCGAAAAAACATGGTGAGACAATAAAACCTATAACACCGCTAAATATTAAAAGGATACATTTCTTCTTTCGTAATATGTATTACGTATTATTATCAAGGTGCCATTCATTGTTACATGAGAAGTAGCCATGACTGAAAACCATTTTACAAATCAATTAAAAAATTACTATACCTAAAAATTTTCCGCTTGCAACTAATTATATTTTTACTAAATTTAAAGTATATAAAAGCCGAGTCCAATTTCAATGAATCGGATAAAATTGATCGATTGGATATGAGAATCAATTCAAAAATCGTTTTCAACATTATTCCATTTGTACTGCTGTGTGTATTTACGGCGAACGTATACCCGCAATATAAATCGCTGCAACTCGACCACCTTACCACCGATAATGGGCTTTCCCAATCAACGATAACGTGTATCTGTCAGGACAATCAGGGATTCATGTGGTTCGGAACATATGATGGGCTGAATAAATACGATGGCTACAAATTCACAATCTATCGACACCTTCCTGACGATTCATCATCACTTTCGGATAATGTCATTTGGGCAATTCTGGAAGATAACAATGGCGACCTGTGGATTGGTACGCGCGATGGTTTAAATCTGTACAATCGTGATCTGGACAATTTCAAACATTTTAAGCATCGCGACGATGACGCATCTTCGATTGGTGGGAATTTTATCCGCGCGCTCGCCGAAGACCAGGATGGGAATATCTGGATCGGTACAAATAGTTCGGGTCTTAATTTGTTGGATGCTTCTACCGGGCATTTTATTCGTTTCTGGCATAACCCGGAAGATACAAACAGTCTAAGTGACAACGATATCAATTCATTGTTTGTTGATAGCCAGAATCGTTTATGGATTGGAACGCGAAATGGCTATCTGGATGTTATGTATTCGGGCAAAAAAATAGTTGAACATATTCGAATAAACAACGTTCCGTTTAGTAATTATGCAATCCGCAGTTTTTCCGAAAATAAAGATGGATATATTTGGGTGGGCACCCAGGGGCAGGGATTGTATCGTATTCGTCATCAGGAAAATCAGCCTGCCAAAATTATTCGTTCCTTAAACTCGCCCTACAACAAAAATACCGTGAGCAGCGATATCATTCTATCGACAATGTTTGATAGTAAAGGCAATCTCTGGATCGGCACCGAAGATGCCGGACTGAATTGCTATGTTCCTGAAACCGGAATGTTTAGCCGGTTTGTGCCAAATCGCTATGATAACAGAAGTCTGAGCCATCAATCTGTGTGGTCGCTGTTCGAAGATATCACGGGAAATATCTGGATTGGGACGTTTGCAGGTGGTATTAATTTGCTCCCACGCTACAATACGTTTTTCCGGCATTTTAAACATTTTCCCGGAAATCAGAGCAGTCTGAGTGATAACACAGTCTCGATGTTTTTTGAAGATTCATTCCATGGTTTATGGGTAGCTACCGATGGCGGCGGATTAAATCTGTTCGACCGAAAAAATGAAACATTCATCCGTTACACCACAAAAAATAGCAGCCTTACCAGTGATGCAGTTTTATCGATTTTTGAAGATAGCCGCGAAAATTTGTGGATTGGCACATGGCTTGGGGGCTTAAACGAAATCAAACGCAATTCCGAGGCATTCGCTGTTTACACCGCCGAAAAAAATAACCTGGGTTCCAATAACATCTTCGGTATGCTGGAAGATCGCAATGGTGGCTTATGGGTTTGCACGTTCATGGGCGGACTGAGTTATTTCGATCCGAAACGTCAACGGGCAACTGTTTATAATATGACCAATAGCGCTATCAGCGATGATAATGTGAACGGCATCATCAAAGATTATTCGGGAAATTTGTGGATCACTGCGGAGACCGGGCTTAATTATCTTGATCTTGATACGCGTACATTTACAGTCTACCAATATGAAGAAAACAACGACAGCAATCTGTGCAAGGGAAATTTGCTTTCGGTGTTTCAGGCGATTGATTCGACACTGTGGGTTGGGACGACCGGTGGTTTAAATAAATTCAATCGGAAAACGAAATCGTTCACCCGTTACTACACAGAAAACGGCTTGCCGAGTAATGCAATAAAAGGTATTGTTGAAGATGATCACGGAAATTTGTGGTTAAGTACCAACAACGGTATTTCACGGTTCGATCCGAAAGCTAATACGTTCAAAAATTTCGATGTTTCCGATGGCCTGCAAGGCAACGAGTTCTATTGGCACAGTATCTTCAAAACCAGTGACGGTGAAATATTTGTCGGCGGGGTGAATGGATTTAATGTGTTTCATCCCGACAGCATTCACAGCAATCCCTACGTCCCACCCGTCGTAATCACCGATTTCAGGTTGTTCAATAAGCCAGTAAAAATAAATGCCCCTGGTTCTCCGCTATCCAGAAGTATTAGCCAAACAGACCACATCACACTAACATATAAACAATCGGTTTTTTCTTTCGATTTTACGGCACTGAATTTTATTTCCCCGATGAAAAATCAATACGCCTACATGTTGGAAGGATTTGAACCGAACTGGAACTATGTCGGCACACAGCGAAATGCCACCTACACTAATCTCGATGCGGGTGATTATACATTTCGGGTCAAAGGCAGTAATAATGATGGTGTCTGGAATGAAAAAGGCACTTTCATAAATATTACGGTGGAGCCGCCCTTTTGGAAAACCTGGTGGGCATATCTGCTGTACGTGCTATCGGGACTGAGCATTATCTATATGATTATGCGGCATTTCATCGGACGGGAGCGTCTCAAAAATGCTCTAAAACTCGAACATCTGGAACTGGAAAAAATGTATGAACTTGACCAGATGAAATCCCGATTTTTTACCAATGTATCGCACGAATTCCGCACGCCGATTACGCTTATTATGGGGCCGTTGGAGCCAATCATTTCCAATAACATGATTCACCCAAATGTCAAGAAAAAACTGCAGCTCATTTATCGTAATGCCCGGCGTTTGTTACGGATGACCAATCAGCTCATGGATTTTCACAAAATTGAAGCCGGTGAACTGCTGCTGGAGCTTTCTCAGGGAAATATCATTCAATTCGTCCGCGAAACTACGCTGTCATTCAAGGATTATGCACGCGCCCATAAAATCGACTTTTCAATCGAATCGGATATGGAAAATTATTTTGCCTGGTTCGATCCTGATAAAGTGGATAAAATTATTTATAATTTGTTGTCGAATGCATTTAAATTTACACAGGATGGTGGACGGATAAAGGTATATATCGGCATTCTCCCCAAGGAAGATGTCAACGAATCGCTGTATGAAACCACGGAAAATTTGGCGGAACAATATATTCAAATCATGATTCGTGATAACGGCGCGGGCATTCCCGGTTATAAATTGGAGCATATCTTCAACCGATTTTACCAGGCGGACGACGACACGCGGCACAAATATCAGGGCAGCGGTGTCGGATTGGCGTTGGTGTACGAACTGATTAATCTTTATCGGGGCAATATCCATGTGGACAGCACAGAAGGCGAAGGCAGCACATTTACTGTAGAGCTACCACTCGATATAAATTATTTGGAAAAGCATCAACTGGTCCGGGAGTTTATCGGGAAACCGTTGGATCACCCCGATTTATTTGAAGATGATGTGCTGGAGACTGCAATTTCCCTGGCGGCACCGCCGGTAATTGAAGAGTCTGACAATGACGCAGCCGGGACAAAAAGCTTGCCGTCCATTTTGGTGATTGATGATGATCAGGATATCCGCAGTTTTATCTATGATGATTTTAATACACAGTTCCGATTGTATGAAGCGCAAAACGGCTTGATTGGCTATCAAAAAGCGATTGAATTCATTCCTGATGTTATTATCACCGATATCATGATGCCGGTGATGAACGGCACTGAATTGTGCGCCAAATTGAAAAGTGATGAGCGCACCAGCCATATTCCCGTCATTTTGCTTACTGCGCGTTCATCGGATGAACATCGCATCCGCGGATTGCAGTATGGCGCCGATGCCTACATTACCAAACCGTTCAATATGGAAGTCCTAAAAGCACATATCGATAATTTACTGTCATCCAGGAAAAAATTGAAGGAACGATATTCGGCGGCATTTTTGGTTGGTGACAATAATTTCAATTCTGAGAATATCGATGAAAAATTTCTCAATCGTGCTGTAAACATTGTCAAAGAGCATTTGCCCGATCCGAATTTCAATGCGGACATGTTAAGTAAACAAATCGGAATGAGCCGAATGCAGTTGTACCGTAAATTCCGTGGTTTAACGGATCAAACTGTTCATGAGTTTATTCGAAGTATTCGCCTGAAAGCGGCTGCCCAGCTATTATTGAAAAAGCGGGTTACTGTTACTGAAGTTGCCTACGAAGTTGGTTTTAACGATCTCACCTATTTTGCCCGTTGTTTCCGCCAACAATTTGGCGTATCACCATCGCAGTATATGTCCCAGGAAAAGCAATGACAAATAGTTAACAGATTAATTTTGTATCCTTTCAATTTTAGTTGGTTATGTTGATCCGCCGTGGCGGACTCAGTCAACGGTATGTTCCGTACCCTGAGTTTGCCGTCTCGCAGCGGCGTGCCGTTCTGATGCATCGGAACACGAACGGTGTCGAAGGGTACTCTCTCCATCATTTATTGAACGAATACTTAATTTTCTTCTGTCTCTCTACACATATTACACCCGATGTTACAATGCTCCGATATTTTGGTACTATTTTCCGAGACAATTATTGTTTTTTTTATTTGATTTGTATCAGCAATTTAAAATAGAGCAAAAAAATTTTTATCAGTACCGTATCCGGAATTCCTCTCCCATGATTTTTCGAATTCAAATAAAAATATTCTCCACTCGTTGAAGTAATGAAAATATAAATGACATTAATTGCATTGAATATTCAATCCACTAAAAAGGAGGTACAACTCATTTTAAAATTCATTTAAAACGATTACAAAACAGGGAGGTGCCTGGGAAAATATTTAACGTTTTAAATCATTTGATAATTATAATTAAGGAGAATTGGATCATGAGAAAAATCGTGTTACTATCAACAATCTTAATGTTCGTCCCTTTTATTGCAAGCGCGCAATGGCAATGGGTACTCGACAATTTTGATTCTTCACAGGTTAATTCAGTTTATACGTTAGGGACGGAAGGTGGCGAGAGCCGTATTACCCTGACAGATGACAGAGAAGATTTTTTCGAAGGTACCGGCTGTTTGGATATGGATGCGGTAATCGGTGCGTATCATCCCTGGGGAAGTTATGCACAGTTGTACTATCGAGTCGATGAAACAGAACTGATGGATTGGAGCATGTACGATTCACTGAGTCTGTGGATTAAAGTACGTACGGCCCCAACTCTTCCGGAAAATATGTATTTCCGCATTCACATCGCAGATAAACCGACACCGGATGGTGATCAGGAAGAGTATATTTATGAGAACGCAACCATTTTGGATCAGGTTTCCGACTGGATAAATCTCAGAATTCCTCTGCTCGAAAGAGAATCCGACGGTTCTGTTCTTCCCAATGATGAAGGATTTGTTTTAATACCTGACAATTGGAATAATCCGCAAAATGATCGAAAATTCAATCGCGATAAAATTCTTGGATTCAATCTTACACTTGTTACAAGTGGATGGACCGACCCTGATAACCTGCCAGCCGATTCAATGATCGTTGCTTTTGATGAGATTAAATTATTTGGACCGCGAGCTGTTCCTGTTATTTTCTTTAACGGGATGGTATTACCAACTAGCATGACGTCCTGGTCCTGGGGACAATCTTCGATCAGCCTCGAACAAGGCGCCGGAGCTACCGAAGGCACAAACGCACTGCTGTGGGTCCAGGGCGATGAATGGGGCAATGGCTGGACCGGGGTTGGATTTGATATCGATCCACCATTTAATTTGGCTGCGTCATGGACGACCGATTCATTGAAATTCAAAATGAAAGTCGATGAAGGCACCGGAGCTATCCGCGTACAGCTTGAAGATAATTTGAATGGTGATATTTCCGGAAAACTTGGCCAGGTCTTTACACCTAACGATGATGGCGCATGGCACAACTATGCGTTCAAGCTGGATGAATTGACATTTCAGGATGGAACATCAGCATTCGACTCATCTGTGATTGCTAAAATAGGATTTATGGCAGAAGCTTCCGGTATCGCAGGAAAGAAAGTATATATTGATGACATCTGGACTGGCGACCCCGTATTTGATCTCGTCCCACCTGATATGCCAACAGGGGTCGAAGCAATTCCGGCTCAGTATTACAATCTCGTTATCTGGGAAGACGTTCCCGGTGAAACCGGTGAGTACTACAACGTTTATGCGAGCAACAGTCCAATTACCGATTTAAATTCGGATGCCATCGATAAAATTGCATCAAATGTTTTTGAAGATGAACAAACTGCTGTCCATTGGCTTTACTATCCGTTAGAAGATCAGGAAGTCCAGTATTATTATGCAGTGGAGTGTGTCGATAAATCCGGAAATGTTGGGCCGGCGATGGTCACAACATCGACTGTTACCAATACGGCGAAGGGTGTACCAACAATCTCCTTAGAACCTCCTGCTGATTTTGTGGCAGACGGCGATGTCATCGAATGGGAAACCAGCGGAATTCAACCGTTTGTGTTAACTCCGGAAACAGCGTATCCCTGGACTACGGTAACGGATGCAGCCGATCTTACCGCAACGGTATATCTGGCTTTCGATAATGATTACCTTTATCTGTTAGCCGACGTTGTCGACGATGTCTACTTTTACAGCACAGGTAACTGGTGGGATCAGGATGCCTTCCAATTTTTCATCGGACTTTTCGATCAACGCGGACCAACGCATACCTCAATTAAACGTGGCGATGAGCCGGATTATATTCTCTATTTTGTCGAAGACAAAATACAGTTAGACAGTGGCGGCAGAGTACTGGCTACCCCCGATGACGAAAATTATCACTTCGAAGATTTTGGCGGCGCTGACTATGTTATTGAAGCTAAAATTTCGCTCGATTCATTAATGCAGGATACTGATAAACGATTCTATCCGGTTCGCGGCATGCGCATTCCATTGGATCTGTACTTCCATGATAATGATGGTGCAGGTTGGGAAGGCAATTTGGGTTTGTCGCCGAATGCCACCGATCATCAATATCAGAATCCTTCTGAATGGACATATACCTGGATTGGTGATACTACCTATACCTCCGGTAGTAACATTGCCGTATCGGATGACGTCGTTCGCTCCCGGTCATATCATCTCGACCAGAATTATCCAAATCCGTTCAATCCAACCACAACGATTAATTATGCGATTGCTGCTCCTGGCAATGTGACGATTGAGTTGTATAATGTAGTTGGACAAAAAGTCAAAACACTGGTGAACAAAAAGCAGGCTGCGGGTCAGTACAATGTGACACTGAATGCCAGCGATCTGACATCCGGCATCTATTTCTACACAATTCACGCCGGTGAATTTACCCAAACCAAAAAAATGGTATTTATGAAGTAATTTATTTTTCTTGAGATGCAGTCGATTATGTAGTCGGCTGCATCTCTTGTTTATGCACGAAATTGATAATCCGCCCGGGGCTGTATCGAAAGATAGATGCAATTCATGATGCATCTACCTTTCGGAATTGCACCTGTATGTAGTATGAGACAACCTTTCAAGATAAATTTGATTCAGCCCCAGGGTTCTTTCGATTTACTGACAGAATTATTGAAGTGGTGGTTATATGAGCAAACTTTCCGGAGAGATTTTGGCTATCAAAATTTGTCCGGAAAGATTGTTTTTATTGATTAAGTTGAGCAATGTGCAACGTGCTTCTAAAGTGCGTTGCACATCCTGTGTGACATATTTTTATCGCAGTAAATAATCCATTTCGAAGGAGGGAATCGAATGACCTTTCATTGCCAATTCTTATGAACCGTGTAAGTTCAATTCACTTAACGTAACAGCGTATCCTTTCAATAGTTGGCGGGGCAGTATTTGATAATTCTTTTCGTCTCACGTCTGGCGTTTCACATACTGGCTTGGAAAAGATAATTTCCCTACGATATGCGCCATCGCTTATTGGGAAGATAAGTAAAAGCCGTAATAAGAATGATGAAGGAAATAATCTTATGGTCATTAAAAAATCCAAATTAAGTTTCATTGGTATCGTTTTACTGGCATTTTTGTGCGTCGCTCAACTCGTCGTTGCCCAGACAACAGGAAAAATTGCCGGCAAGATAACGGATAAGGAATCCGGCGACCCGATGATCGGCGCCAATGTCGTGATTGAAGGTACGACGCTTGGGGCTGCTGCCGGCCCTCAAGGCGAGTATTTCATTATCAATGTTTCGCCGGGCACATACTCGTTACGATTTCAGATGATCGGGTACGAAACTGTGCGGGTGGAGAATGTGAAAGTCTCGGTCAATCGCACAACTACGATCGATGTTGAATTGAAAACCGAAGTCATTTCCGGTGAAGTTGTTGTTGTGCAGGCGGAAAAGGTGACAATTAAGAAGGATCAGACAAGTTCAGTGCGTAATGTGTCATCCGACCAGATAGATATTTTACCGGTAGAAAATGTTAGCGCAGTCGTCGATATGCAGGCTGGTGTGGTGGAAGGCCATTTCCGCGGTGGCCGCAACACAGAAGTATCTTACCTGATCGATGGGGTTGCAGTGACGGAATCATTCGAGTCCACCGGACGAACAGTTGATCTGGAACCGGAAGCCATTCAGGACCTGGAAGTCATTACCGGTACGTTTAACGCAGAGTATGGCAATGCTATGAGCGGCATTGTGAACGCAGTTACAAAAGATGGTGATGCGTTTTTTAGCGGTTCTGCCTCCGGTAACTTTGCAAATTACTACACATCGCATAACAATATTTTCATCGGGCTGAACGATAAGGATGTTGATCGTAATCAGGATTATAAAGTCCAGTTTAGCGGTCCGATATGGAAAAATAAAATAACTTTCTTTGCGAATTACCGATATCAGAATAATAAAAATTATCTTAACGGTATCGACCGTTTCAATGTGGATGATTTAAGCGTTTTTGAATCGGATGATCCAAACGAATGGTATTCCGAGCACACTGGCGATAACTCCTACGCTCCGATGGACGACGATATAAACAAATCGTTTATGGGAAAGATGACCTTCAAGTTGTTTCGAAATATAAGGACGTCCCTTTTATATACGTGGAATAACGATGTCTGGAGTGATTATAACCATAGCTATAAGTATAATCCTAACGGCTATCAAAGTTCATACAGACGTACCAATATGTATTCACTCAACATTAATCATATGTTGACTCCACGGTTGTTTTATGAATTGAAATTATCCTATATCGACAATTTTGGCGGCTGGTATATGTACGAAGATCCAACTGATGGCGGCTCATTGACAGGTTTTGAACTTGACGAGAATGGCAACAGAATACCGGTTTTTGCCGATCAAAACGATCGCGGTTACTATGTGCACGACGTCAAATGGTACAATGTCGGTCCCGGATTTTATACGGGCGGGCAGAACAAAGATCATAGCCGGCGTTATATGATCGAACGCAAAGCCAAATTCGATTTAACCTGGCAAGTGACCAGGCGTCACGCCATTAAAACCGGCGCTGATTTTACCCGCTACCATCTCGACAATCAATGGTCACAAATCCGCAATCTCTACTCCGGTACGCCGGAAGAGGGAATGTATTATATAGACTATGAAAAGCCGAAAGTCGTGTTTCCCTACTATATTCCGGTAACCTATCCGGATTCATCTGTGTACTCCGATATTTATCAGGTCGATCCGAGAGAATTTTCGGCCTATATCCAGGATAAAATGGAATTCGATGAAATGGTGATTAATGTTGGCGTGCGTTACGATTATTTTGATCCATATACGACCTATCCGTCACAACGCCGAAATCCATCGAACCAACTGGATTTTCCGGATGCACCATGGAAAATGTCGAAAGACGTTAAAGCCGATCCGAAAATTCAAGTCAGCCCACGCTTTGGTTTATCGTACCAATTAGGCGAATCTGCATTGCTGCACTTTAGTTATGGCCACTTCTTCCAAATGCCACCGATGCAAGCGATGTATCGAAACAATTCGCGCCGGGTTCAGCCGAACGACTATGATACTCGCATGGGGAATCCGCAGATCAGAGCACAGAAAACTGTTTCGTACGAAATCGGATTATGGCAAGAAATTATGAAGGGCATGGGCATTGAAGTTGCGTTGTTTTACCGGGATATTTACGATCTGCAAAGTGTGATTATCATCAGCACATTTAACCAGATCGAATACGGTCTCGACAGCAATAAAGACTATGGCAATGTAAAGGGACTTGAAGTAAAATATGACTATGCGTTAGGACATTTTTCCGCACTGATGAATTACACGCTGCAATACACCCGCGGCAATGCCGATAATCCCACGCAAACATTCGATCGTGCTGGAGATAATCGTGATCCGATTACAGCGCTCATTCCGATGAGTTGGGATCAGCGGCATACCTTAAACTTAACACTGGGGTACAACACCCGCAATTATGGGTTGACGATGACCGGTTACTATAATTCCGGCGCTCCGTTCACCTGGCGGCCATTGGAAAACAGTATGTTGGCGCGTGTTAATCTGTACCCGAACAATAACTGGCGCCCCAGCCGTTACACGGTTGATTTGAACAGTTATTATGATATGCCAATGCCCAAATTTGACAAATTAAAATTGCGCTGGACACTAACAGTCTACAATCTGTTCGACCGCCTGAACGAAAACTGGGTGAACGATCAAACTGGTCGCGCTTACACAGCAGTTATCAAGGAATCGAATTTGCGCAGCCATCGTAGCAATTTCAACGAATATATCGACCGTGTGCAAGATCCATCTGCTTATGCGGCGCCGCGAATGGTGAAGCTGGGAATGGGTGTTGTCTTTTAATGATCCCCGTATCTGGCAGGATAGATAACGAAAACTATCAGTTCGTTTCATACTTGTGAAATACCAAATGTAAACAATCCGTTTTTATCAGGAGTTAACATATGAAAAATTTGCTTACTATCATATTATTCGTTTTCATCATCCAGTTCAGTCTGGCAGCCGGCTTGCAGGCGCAGGGGAAACTGTATGACGGGCCGGACGATCCTGCCGGCGATATCGCCGCTGAGCGTGAAGGCTACATGACCGGTAACCGCGTGCTGCTTTATTTCCGCAACACCACTGAATTGTCGGACTGGCCGCGGGTGGAAGTTTCCAAATGGCCGAATACTTATAACGGAGTGAAAATGATCGACGGTATCGGCCTGTTGATTGGCGCTATGGTTTTTATGGAGCAGGATACCATTCCTGTGACCGATCTCAATCGTATTCGTTTACTCGCGGCGCAGGGACAGTTGGACACACTCTATTATTTGCAAACAAGTTATCGTGAAGAAATGGATGTCGATCCGACCGGAACGGTTGAGTGGGGACTCTATCCCGTGTTCGGTTATTTCAATGATTTGGAAGAATATCCGGCAATGAGTAACCGGCCGGAATCATGGCCGACGTCTGGCTGGCCGGCATCCAATTCATCGTTGAAATGGCCGGGCGAATGGGACGGTCGGTTTGGGCGCGGTGTGATTTATGCCGATTTGGAAACGTACTTTGTGGCTAACGACGCCCAGGATCAGGAGTATCTGGGCCCGGAAGATCGCGTGAAATACTATCCCAGACCTGGCGTAAAAATTGGTGACAAGCGTCCCAACGTATCCATTCAGGCTGGGGCACCATGGGGTGGTGTTGGCTTACGCGTCCAACAGCGGGGATTCCAATGGAACAATCCACAAGCACAGGATGCCATTTTCTGGGAATACACGATCGCCAATATTTCCGATTATGATCTCACTCAGGTAGGCTTTGGTTACTGGGTGGATAATGCCATCGGCGATGCCATTGCCGGCGCAGGAGATGACGATGAACTGGGATTTTTTGATACCAGAATCGATCTTGCCTATTCATGGGATATTGATGGAATTGGTCAGGGTGGATTCCCCACCGGCACCATGGGTTTCGCGTACCTCGAAAGTCCGGGACTGGCATATGATAATATCGACAATGATCAGGATGGACTGTTGGATGAAAAACGGGATAACGTCGCCATTTCAAAGGTAGGTCCTCAGGATGGCATTTACAATCTGGCGGACTTCCTGTCGTTTTACCACTTAAATGTCGATCAGCTTGTCGACCATTGGGATGCGGATGAAGATCAGGACTGGGAAGACGGTGATGATACGAACGGGGATGGGGTCTATCAGTCCACAGAATTCTATGGTGATGATGTTGGTCTTGATGGCGTTGGTCCAAATGAACTTAATTACGATGGACCCGATGAAGGGGAATGTAATCACAAACCGGATTATCAGGAAGGTTTGGGTTGCGAACCAAACTTTGCGGTGACAGATGTTACAGAGTCCGATATGGTGGGTTTAACATCATTCTTGCTGTTTCGTATTCCGCCGCATAATCCCCCGTATACACGCTGGTTCCGCAATGATAAATCGATGTGGGAAATGGTAGGACGTGACACGCTGATCGAAAGTGTGGAATGGACCTCGAACCTGGTTGAATTGTTCGCCTCCGGGCCATTCCCGCTTTACAAAGGTCGCACGGAGCGTATTTCGATGTCGGAGTTGCATTCATACGATGCGCTGGAAGGCTTAAGCTCCAGCACTCACATCGCGCCGGCGTTGTTCGAAGCCAAGCGAATTGTGCAAGTGATTTATGAAGAAGATTACCGATTTGCACAACCGCCCAAAATGCCGACCCTGATAGCCACAGCAGGGGATGGGAAAGTCATCTTGACCTGGGATAATGTCGCCGATACAAGAACGCGCGATCCATTCATGGGCAATGAAAACGATTTTGAAGGCTATAAACTCTACCGCGCCACCGATAAGAAAATGGCTGATGCCGAATTGATCACCGATGGTTTCGGTACACCATTTCTGAAAAAACCGATCTATCAGTGTGACCTGAAGGACGGTAAATACGGCTTCACTAATTTTGGATTGATCAACGGGGTAGCGTACCATTTGGGATACGAAACCGGTATCACTCATTATTTTGTTGATGAAAATGTGCAAAATGGTCGCACCTACTATTATGCACTGGCCGCCTACGATTATGGCGCACCGGATATTGGCACAGGCATTTCGCCATCGGAAAATAACGTTGCTATTGAACTGGACGAATCAGAAAATGTTAAAGTCCTTTCCGATGGGACTTTGGCAATCGGTAAGAATGTACAAATTGTTACGCCGCGTCAGCCAGCCGCCGGTTATGTGCCGCCCTCGGTCGATATGGAATCGGAAAGTAAAACATTGGGATCAGGGGTGATGACACCACAAATTCTTGCCGCCAATAGTTTGAATGTCAATCATACATATACCGTGAAATTCGGGGTACATGAAATTGCCAGCTCTTCTGCTTATCCGCACGGCTCTATTTATACCAATGATGCGATTTATGTCTACGACAAAACAGCAGGCAATCAACTTGTATATGAAGAAAATTCGGACAAATATTATAATACAAATTTGGTATATAAAGATACCACCGACTATACCCGTTGGCAAAGCTACTGGTACCTGAATCCGGAAATTGCCATCGAGACGGATATTTTTGATGGTATTCGTTTGAATATTCAGGCAGCCGTTGAAGTTGCTGAATATGATTACATGAATTCCGGCTGGTTGGTCGGTAGTTCACCCATTCTTGTGACGCCGACAATTGAAGAGTACCAGCTTTATGCCTGGGACTACGATATTGTTTTCACAGACAATGATTCTGCTTATATAGCTCGCACCACGCCGAGCCGTGTATATGACGATCAGCATACCAGTATCAATCGAACATCGTTTCTCACCAAAGCAGCATTTCCGTTTTATGTGTTGAATAAATCATTTACCGATGCCAATGGCGATTATGAAATGATGGATTTAATCGTTCACGACCGCAACAAAAATGGTGTCTACGACATGATCGATGATCGTGTCATGGCCGGCGCTGTTGATACACTCGGTAATTGGGTCGGCACCGCCTTTTCTATCGATTTCAGTCTCGCCGATGCCGCCAGCTTGCCGAAAAATGGCGATGTGTTCCGCGTCCGGTTTATTCGTCCGTTCTGGAAAACCGATTCGCTAACATTTACCGTCAAACCGGAAGGTGAGCTAAATGTAAAGGCGCTGCGTGCAACCATGAATGATATTCAGGTGGTTCCCAATCCGTATGTTGCCACTAATACGATGGAGACTTCTGTTGCCAACTGGTATCTGAATCAGCATCGTCAAATTATGTTCATCAATTTACCAGCTAAATGCACCATAAAAATTTTCACTGTCAGCGGTGTATTGGTTGACGAAATTAATGTGAACAATACGAGCGACCGAGGCATTGCCCATTGGGATTTGACCTCGCGCGAAGGCCTGGAAGTCGCCGCCGGCATGTACATATATCATGTAAAGGCGGAAGACACTGACCACGTAAAGGTTGGCGATGTGGAAAAAATCGGCAAATTTGCAATTATTAAGTAATGAAGCACATTGAATTATTCGACCGTGAGGTAACGATCATGTATAGATCTCAAAAAATTATATTACTGGGTATCATTTTCGGACTGCTGTTGATCACACAGAGTTCGGTTCATGCCCAAAAACCGTATCGTGTTGGAACCACTGCCGCCAACTTTTTGGAAATTGGCTACGGAAGCGCCGGCAGTGCGATGGGGGATGCCTATGTCAGCGTAACCAACGATCTGGCATCCATTTACTGGAATCCGGCCGGATTGTCCTACATGGATCAGAGTGAATTCCAGGTGCTTTATCAGCCATGGATTGCCGATATTAGCTCATCATTTACTGGTGTTGGCCTTGTGTTGCCGTCCATTGGTACATTTGCGCTGAGCGTAATTCAGGTCGGATATGGCGATATGGAAGTCACCACCATGGAATATCAGGCAGGTACCGGCGAGCTGTTTACAGCATCCGATTATGCATTCAATTTTTCATTTGGCCGACGACTGGCCCAGTGGTTTGCATTTGGCGCCACCGGGAAATATATCTCATCCAAAATTTGGCACACCAGCGCCAGCGCCATGGCAATTGACCTGGGCGTTATCGTTAAGACACAGTTCTTTGCTCCAACTGGCGAGCGCGAAGATGGCTTGAGTATTGGTATGAGCGTTTCCAATTACGGCACCCGTATGCAATACGATGGAATGGACCTGCTCCATCCGATTGATATTGCCCCGCTGGAAGAAGGCAATTACCGCGATGTCAAAGGTAAATTTGCCATGCAGGAATGGGAACTGCCGCTGATTTTCAGAATAGGATTTTCGGTGAATCCGATTATTATTGGCCCCCACCGATTTACCGTTAGTGTGGATGCGCTTCATCCCAATAACAACGCCGAGTCGGTTAATATGGGCGTTCAGTACAAATTAAGCGTGCCGACTGTTGGTGACTTCTACCTGCGCAGCGGATATAAGTCCTGGTATTTTAATGAGCGACTGCAAAAAGATTCGGAATTTGGTTTTGCTTTTGGCGGCGGTACAGTGCTTCGGCTAATGAACAATACTTCACTTAAAATTGATTATGCCTACCGCGGTGTGGGAATTTTAGGAAAAACGAATTGTTTTACAATCGGCATTTTGTTTTAAATGAATTGAAAACAAATACGGTTAAAGGTGCGATGCACTTTAGTTCATAGGAATTTAGCAATTTTTTCCCCGAATGAATGGATCAATAAGACTGCAAGTGCGTCGTACGTCTGAATTCCAAATATGAATAACCAGTTGAAAATAATGGTCGATTGAAATTTAACAAGATATCACGGTTCGACTCTTCGTTCACCGTGAAGGTTGCACTTCAGCCTGAGCGTAGTCGAAGGCGATTCGTTCGACTGGTCATTCATATTCCAAATAAAAACATGCATCGGATCTGAATTAGATAAAACCTATCAAAGGAAGTCGGTTAATTTGAGTCATCCAAAATTTTCAAAATTTAAAAGTAATGTAGCACCCCCTCCCTTCAAAAGGGAAGGAGCCTATGGAAGGGTCAATGCAAACAGGATGTTTCGAATAAGCATGTTCGTCTTAATAATCACCCTTTCAATCATCACCTGCAGCAAAAAACAACAGCCTGAGTTAACAGGAGAAGTGCTGGCCAAAATCGGTGACCGGACAATCACGACGGACGAGTTTATCCGCCGGGCTGAGTACACCATCCGGCCGCCGTATTGCAATCGGGATGATTATATCGAGCGCAAAATTGTGTTAAATTCGATAATTGCTGAAAAGCTCATGGCGTTGGAGGCCACGGATTCGGCGGACGAATTAACACAAAATGAGCAATACCAAAATTACATTACCGGTCGCAAAGAACAGGCGATGCGGCAGATGCTTTATCAGAAACTCGCCGTGGAAAAAGTGAAACTTGACACCAGCGAAATCAAGCAGGCGTTCAAACTGGCTGGACGGACGTATGAATTAAAATTTTGCAATTTGAAAGACCGTGGCATAACGGAGAAACTAAAAACCGATGTGCTGCAAGCCGGAAGCAATTTAACAGATATGTGCCAGCAACATTTGGGGATCGACGAATTGCCAACCCGGGGGGTTGGATGGGATAGCAAACATGAAGAAGCGATTCAGGAAGCGCTTTTTATCGCTCCGTTGAAAGTCGGGCAATTGGTAGGACCGGTGGAAACCGAAGATGGCCATTTCCTGCTGATGGAGGTCTCCGGTTGGACAGACCGGCCAGTGATTACAGAAACGGCCGTCCAACGCCGCTGGAATGATGTAAAGGAAAGCCTGACCGCAAAACATGCCGGACAAATATTCCGCGAGTATGCGGCCGGAGTAATGCGTGGAAAACGTGTTGAATTCAACCGTGACATATTTTTAAAGCTGGCGGAAATGTTTGCTCCGATTTATATCAAAACTCCTGAAGATAAAAAAGAATCGCTTAATAACCTGTTCTGGAAAAATGAGACAACACCCACACCGCCGGCAGAAAATATTGATCAGATAATTGATCAACCGTTATTGCACATCGATGGCTACATCTGGACGGTTCGTGATTTGGAAAGTGAACTGGAGCGGCGCCCGTTGGTTTTCCGTGAACGGCGCATCAGTAAGCAGGATTTCCCTGAGCAATTCAAACTGGCCATTGTGGACTTGATCCGAGATAAATACATCACCCAGGATGCTTATAAAAAGGGCTATGATCAATTACCGGTTGTCCAGCACAACGTCGCCATGTGGCAGGATAACATGCTGGCTTCGTTTCAACGAACTAAATACTTGAATGCCCGAGGCATTGTCGAAACCAGTAACGATTATATCAACGTCATCGAAAATGTCCTCAATCCGTATATTGATAGTCTGCAAACAAAATATGCGGATACCATCGAAATTGACACCGATGCGTTTGAAAAAATCAAGCTGACCCATATCGATATGTTTGTGCTCCAGAAAAATGTCCCGTTCGAAGTAATCGTTCCACTCTTCCCGCTGCTGACAACGGACAATAGACTGGATTATGGCAGGAAGATGAACTAAGAAAATATACGAGTTATCGTTTCCAGCGCCTCGCTGGAAATGCAAGTTAAGCGGCTCTGCCGCGAGAGTAGTTAACGCCGTACAATTGTTTCAGTATTTGGAGAAGAATGTAAAGCAATGTGGTGACACATTCGCAACTCCAAATTTCGGAGAAAAAAATGAAAAAATATGCTGTTCTTTTCATATTGTTGATAGGCATTCAGTCACTTTCAAGCTGTGATAAGGATGAAAAAAATCCCGTTAAAAGCGATGAAAACAAAATTCCCACCCCGGATGGTTACGAAGCAGTCTGGAACGACGAGTTCGATGGTGACCAACTCGACCTTACCAAATGGGAATACGAGGTCAATGCCGATGGCGGCGGCAATAATGAGCTCCAGTACTACACCGACCGCTCCCAGAATTCCTGGGTTAAAGATGGTGTATTGGTCATTCAGGCATTGAAGGAAAATTACACCGGTACCGGCGGCCAACGCGATTACACCTCCGCCCGAATTCGGACACGCAACAAAGGCGACTGGAACTACGGCCGGTTCGAAATTCGCGCCAAATTGCCATATGGGAAAGGCTTGTGGCCGGCAATATGGATGTTGCCGACGGACTGGATCTATGGGGGCTGGGCCGCCAGTGGTGAAATCGATATTATGGAATTAATCGGTCACCAACCGAACAAGGTCTACGGCACGCTGCATTATGGCGGCACGTCTCCGAATAACGTGCATACCGGTGACTCATACACGCTGACCTCCGGCAACTTCGCCAGCGAATTTCATGTGTTTCGGCTGGATTGGGAACCGGATCAGTTTCGCTGGTACGTCGATGATGTCCTATACGAAACGCAAACCGAGTGGTACTGCGACAAAAGCGCGTTTCCGGCGCCGTTTAATCAGCGTTTCCACATGCTGTTAAACGTAGCTGTTGGCGGCAACTGGCCGGGAAGCCCCGATACCAGCACGCTGTTTCCGCAAAAGATGCAAATCGATTATGTGCGGGTTTACCGAAAAGTGAAAGAATAGAACACGGATAGAACGGATATGACGGATTTTCACAGATATTAAAATGAAATCGTTGCGTTCGGATTTCAAATAGAACATTTAATATGCAACGAACCTCTAATTCAAGATTACACCGTTTGGTCACATCGATCGATTAAATAAAATCAGACGATTATGTAAATATTTTAGCTGAGATTAGAGTGCAGCGCCTTTATGCGCTGCGGTATAAGTTCGTCAGCAATGATAAAGGCATTGCACTCCGAATCTACCAAATCCGTTTGAATCCGTTCCATCCGTTTAATCCGTGTTCTATAAAAAAATAATGACAATATAATTCTCACGCAATATAAATACCTCAGGGAGTACATATGAGCATTGACCATCACAAGATTTCTTTCAAGGAAAAAGTCGGATATGGTTTGGGTGATACCGCCTCGAATCTCTATTTTCAGATGTTTATGAATTTCCTGCTGTTTTTCTACACCGATATATTCGGCATTTCCGCGGCTGCTGCCGGTACAATGCTGATGCTCTCCCGCATCTGGGACGCGGTCAACGATCCGATGATGGGCGTGATCGCCGACCGCACCAATACACGCTGGGGAAAATTTCGTCCGTATTTAATCTGGATTTCCGCGCCCATTGCTATTGTCGGTGTCCTAACGTTCGTAACTCCCGACTTGAGTCCCACGGGAAAGCTGGTGTATGCCTACATCACCTACACGTTAATGATGATGGCCTACACTGCCATTAACATTCCTTACTCGGCGCTTATGGGAGTACTATCGCCTGATACACAGCAGCGTACCAGCGTTTCTACGTATCGGTTTGTGCTGGCATTCATCGGCGCGTTTATCGTTCAGGGTTTGACGTTACCCATGGTTAATTATTTTGGCGGAGGCAATCAGGCAGTCGGCTTCCCAATGGCGATGGCGGTGTATGGCATCCTTGCTGGTATTTTGTTCTACATTACTTTTGTCACAACTCGCGAGCGGGTGCAACCACCGGCCGATCAGCAAACATCCCTGAAACACGACTTGTCGGATTTAGTGAAAAATCGTCCCTGGATGACCCTGCTGGTGATGGGTATTTTTTCGCTGGGATACATTATTATTCGCTCGGGCACGATTATGTATTATTTTAAATATTATATCGGCAATCAAAATCTGGCTTCGTTGTTTATGGTGACCGGCACCGTCGCGGTGATTGCCGGTGTGGCCTGCACGCAGTTTTTGGCAAAACGGTTTGGCAAGAAGAAAGTCTACATCAGCGTAATGGGAATATCCACGCTGCTATCGATGGTATTTTATTTTATCCCGGGTGATCAGATTGTCCTGATTTTTGTATTGAATATTCTGATCGTTGGTATTATGGCTCCGAATTCCCCATTGTTGTGGGCGATGTATGCTGACACCGCCGATTATTCGGAATGGAAAAATGGACGCCGGGCGACCGGACTGGTATTTTCTGCAGCTACGTTCTCCCAAAAAATGGGGATTGCCATCGGTGGTGGTCTTGCGGGATGGCTGTTGGCAATGTTTGGTTTTGTGGCAAACGTCGAGCAATCAGCAGATACACTCAATGGCATCCGCCTGATGATGAGTTTCATACCCGCAGCCGGCAGTTTGATCGCTACGATCGCTGCATTTTTCTATGAACTGGATGACAATACCATGAAAAGTATTGAAGCGGAGTTGTGTGCACGGAAAGGGAACTAAAGACAGTCAACAAGTGCCTGAACAAAAACTCAATTAATTGTCATTTTGAGGAGGGAAGCGACGAAAAATCTGTGACCACTTATACTTTATTTCTGCTAACGTTGCATGGTCACAGATTGCTCGTCAATAAACGATTCGGAATGACATAATTGGGTGTTTTCGTTCAAACACCAACTTATTCGTTACCATCGTTCGCACAGATATAACCAAACCAAATTTTGTATATCGAGGGTCCTCATGAAAACTAAAATTCGATTCATCACATTCATCGCAATTTTCATATTCATAAATGTGCCGGTATTTTCCGCATCAAACAATCCGCCAACCATCGACCAGAAAATCGATGCCCTGATTTCCCAGATGACCATTGAAGAAAAAATCGGACAAATGACCCAACGAAATGGCGGGCCGGGCATTGAAAATGCGGTGCGACGAAGTGAACTTGGCTCCGTATTAAATGAAGTCAATGTAAACACCGTAAATGAGCTTCAGCGAATTGCGGTTGAAGAAACCCGGCTGGGCATCCCATTAATTATCGGTCGGGATGTGATCCATGGTTTTCGCACACTATTTCCGATTCCGATTGGGCTGGCGTGTACCTTTAACCGTGATCTGATTGAACAGGGCGCACGCATCGCTGCCACCGAAGCGGTGGCCTCCGGCGTACGCTGGACATTTGCACCGATGATGGATATCTGCCACGATCCCCGCTGGGGCCGTATCGCTGAAACGCTTGGCGAAGATCCGTACCTGGCATCCGAGCTGGCAGTGGCGATGGTTCGCGGTTTTCAGGGCGATGATCTGTCCAAGCCTGACGCAATTGCCGCCTGCGCCAAGCACTATGTCGGCTATGGCGCTGCGGAAGGCGGGCGCGATTATAACACCGCGTCGATTCCTGAAAACGAATTGCGGGATACCTACCTGAGACCATTTCAGGCCAGTGAAGCTGCCGGAGCAGCCACATTTATGACAGCGTTCAACGAGGTCAACGGCGTGCCGATTTCCGGGAATACGTTTCTGCTGCGCGATGTATTGCGCGGCGAATGGGGCTTTCAGGGAATGATCGTCAGCGACTGGGGATCCATCACGCAAATGATTCCGCATGGTTTTTGTGCGGATGAAAAAGATGCCGCCTACCGGGCGATTCTGGCTGGCGTGGATATGGAAATGGCCTCACCTGCATACGTCAATCATTTGAAGGATTTGGTGGAAAGCGGAGCCGTGCCGATTGCATTGGTTGACGATTGCGTCCGGAATATCCTCCGCCTGAAATTTCAACTTGGATTATTTGACCATCCCTACACCGATCCGGATGCCTTTCCAAAACCGGTGAATGAAGACAATCTTAAAGCAGCACGCATTACGGCGCAGCAAAGTATCGTAATGCTCAAAAATGACAACAAAACATTGCCACTTTCAAAAGCAATTCAAAACATCGCGGTTATCGGTCCGCTGGCCGATGATCCATATGAGCAATTGGGCACCTGGTCGTTCGACAAAAATCTTGATGACACACAAACACCGTTAATGGCGCTACGTGACTTTCTCGGGAAAAAGGCGAAAATTCATTATGTAAAAGCGTTGGAAACGTCACGATCCCGTGATAAAACGGATTTTTTGAAAGCGATACAAGCGGCTGAAAAGTCGGATGTGGTCGTACTGGTGCTCGGAGAAGAGGCGATCTTGTCCGGTGAAGCGCATTGCCGGGCAAATATTGATTTGCCGGGCGCGCAGGAACAATTGATTGATGCCATGGCGCAAACGGGGAAACAAATTGTGTTAGTGGTTATTGCAGGCCGGCCGCTGACAATGGGAAAAATTCTCGATAAAGTCGATGCGATTTTGTACGCATTCCATCCGGGCACCATGGGCGGTCCGGCGCTTGTGGATTTAATGTTTGGCGTGGAATCGCCTTCTGGTAAGCTGGCGGTGACGTTCCCAAAAGTCGTTGGGCAGATTCCGATGTATTATAATCACAAAAATACTGGCCGGCCTGCCAATCCTGCATCGTGGACGTACATTGATGATATTCCGGTTCGCGTTTTTCAGACATCGCTGGGGAACGAATCGCATTATCTTGATGCCGGTTTCTTGCCGCAGTATCCGTTTGGATTCGGTATGTCATACACAAAATTCGAGTACACTGATTTAAAACTCGCTTCGAACAAAGTTAAAAATGGTGATGCGGTCACTGTGTCTGCAATTGTAAAAAATACCGGTGATGTGGAAGCAGATGAAATTGTCCAATTGTATATCCGTGATCTGGTAGGGGACAGGACGCGTCCGGTGAAGGAGTTGAAGGGATTTCAGCGAATTCGATTGGCGCCGGGAAAATCAAAGCGCGTTGCTTTCGATCTGTCCACATCTGAATTGGCGTTTCACAATCAACAAATGCAACTGGTTACCGAGCCGGGTATGTTTCATGTATGGATCGCGGGTGATTCGCAACATGGTTTGCAGGGAGAGTTTGAGGTTGTCGAGTAAGAGTTTTTCCAAAAACCTCAATTTTGGCTTATTCGTCGGCTGAGTCCACCACGGTGGATCGATATAATTCTACCGATTTGTGGATATGTTGTCTTCGACAGCGTTCGTGTCTCGATACATCGGTATGCCGGTGTGAGACGGCAAGGTCAAGCAACGGACAGTATTAATCGGATGGGTTTTCGGATAGGCTTTAAGGCTGTACTGTGCATATTGAAAAATCGCAGAGTAATTATTTTTTAATTATTCTGCCGAAAAATTATTTTGCCACAAAATCTTTTTATATCAAAAAGGATGCTGATAAAAATGAAAACCACACCATTAACTATGTTCATTCTTATTATCTTCTCCTTTGCGTCACTAGAATGTTCAGCTCAATCATTCAAAAAAGCCAATCTGTTGAGCGCTACGTGGCCTGGCTATGCCATTTGCTATTCCGGCTACCGCAACGGCCAGGATCCCCGCGAACAGACCTATCCCACACAGGAGCAAATTCTGGAAGATTTAAAAATTCTTGAAAAACACTGGCAAATTATTCGCACCTATGGCTCGGATCAGCATAGCCGTGATGTGTTGGAGGTGATTCGCCGGGAAAATATTCATTTGAGCGTGATGCTGGGAATCTGGCTGAACGGCGATTCCTCGAAAGTTGCCGAAAATGAAGCACAAATCAACACCGGGATTGAATTGGCCAACCAATACAGCGACATCGTCTGCGCGGTGAACGTGGGGAACGAGATTATGATTTACTGGTCCGACCACCGCATGTCGGAAGAACAGGCTATTCAGTATGTCCGGCGGGTGAAGAAAGCAGTAACGGTGCCAGTGACAGTAGCCGATGATTTTGCATTCTGGCGCGAACACGGTCGGACATTAGCCAATGAACTCGATTTTGTCGCCATGCACACCTATCCGATTTGGGGCGGCCGCGATATCGACAACGCGATGGCTGTTACCATCGAGCATTACGAAAGTGTAAAAAATGCGCTTCCTGATAAGAAAATTATCATCAGCGAAGCTGGCTGGGCAACGTACACAGTGGGCAAATTGCACGCCCCCCGTGCCGGTGATGAAAGCAAACAGAAGCGTTATTTCAATGAATTAATGACCTGGTCAAAGCAGAATAATGTGCCGGTGTTCTTTTTCGAAGCGTTTGACGAACCCTGGAAAGGCAGCGGCACCGAAGGCCATTGGGGCGTCTTCAGCGTGGATCGTAAAGCCAAACCCGTGATGCAGGGACTGTATCCGGCGCTGATGCCGGATGGACCGACCTCGCCGGGGTATGATGAGTAGTCACGCTTTTAATATACTAAAGCTCGAAAAACTATCGTTCCGCCGGTCTCCGGCGGTATGCAGAGTGGACGCTCTGCGTCCAGTTTTGGTTGTTGGTAAGTATATTTCCAAAACACATCGATTTTGAATAATCGTCACAGAGCGACGAAACTGCATTCCGCCAGTGACTGGCGGAACGATTCTTATTTTTAAATTTTGAATCGGAGCACAAACGCATGCCGGCAAAGCAGCGCTACATCGGAAGCACGAAATGTCAACATCAGACAAAGCATGTCAGCGGTCATTATGTCGACATCGACAACGAACAGTTCTACAAAATATCCAACTACGATGCCATGCCGCCGTTTCTCATGAGCATTGTCAGCGATTCTGACCACTGGATGTTTATCGCCAGCAATGGCGGCGTTACTGCGGGACGCAAAAATCCCGACAATGCCCTGTTTCCCTATTACACCGACGACCGCATTTATGACGCGGCTGATCAAACAGGCAGTAAGACAATCATTCGTCTTGAAACCGATCAGAAAACATTGTTGTGGGAGCCGTTCTCTGATAAATACAGTGGTGTGTACAACACCGAACGTAATCTGTATAAAAATGTGCTTGGCAATAAAATTATCTTTGAAGAATGCAATCATGACTTGGCGCTAACATTTCAAACCGCCTGGTTTAACAGTGAAAAATTCGGATTTGTAAAACAATCCACGATCCAGAATCACAATTTACAGGCGGTACTTCTTCACATCCTGGATGGCCTGCAAAATATTCTGCCGTACGGTATCACCCGCCGATTCCAACTGGAATACAGCACGCTGAGCGATGCGTTCAAGAAAAACGAACTGTTGCCTGAAACCGGTGTGGGAATTTTCTCCATGAGTTCGATTCCCACCGATAAAGCCGAACCCAGTGAAGCGCTCAAAGCCACAACGGTATGGTTCACCGGCCTGAACAATCCCACTGTTTTGCTATCAATCAATCAATTAAATCAATTTCGTCGGGGTGAACCAGTAATCCAGGAAACTGACATGCGGGGAGTTCGCGGCGCTTATTTTCTGGGCACGGAAATTAAGCTTCCGGCAGAGGCCAATCGCTCATGGTACATCATCAGCGATATTAATCAGGACACGGCTGACGTCATCAATCTGCTCCGATTCATAAAACAGCAGCGTACTCCGGAAAATCTGATATTAGCTGATGTGACGTGCGGGAGTGAAAATCTCAAACGGATTATTGCTAACGCCGATGGATTACAGACAACTGCCGATCAGTTGAGCTCGGCCCGGCATTTTTCCAATGTGCTGTTCAACGCCATGCGCGGCGGCGTTTTCGACAAGGATTACACGGTTGAGAAGGACGATCTCGTCGCTTTTCTGGAAGCGACCAATCGCCACGTGCTCGCGGAACATCGTTCATTTCTGGACGGATTGCCAACTAACGTGCAGCATGGTGATTTGCTAGCATTGGTCGAGAAAACAAACAATCCGGATTTCGAAAAACTGTGCTATGAATATTTACCGATCACATTCGGTCGCCGGCATGGTGATCCCAGTCGGCCGTGGAATTTGTTTTCAATTGAAATTAAAAACGAACATGGCGATAAAATCCTGAATTATCAGGGCAACTGGCGCGATTTGTTTCAAAACTGGGAAGCGCTGGCAGTGTCGTTCCCCGAATACATCGAGAGCATGATCACAAAATTTGTCAACGCTTCCACTGCCGATGGCTATAATCCGTATCGAGTTACCCGCACCGGTTTCGATTGGGAGGCGCTCGATCCGGCTGATCCGTGGTCGTATATCGGGTACTGGGGCGATCATCAGATAGTTTATCTGCTCAAGCTGCTGGAATTGTCGAAAAAATATCATCCGCAGCGGTTGAGTGAGCTGTTAGTCAAGCCCATCTTCGCCTATGCCAATGTACCGTACCGGATAAAATCGTACGATGATATGCTGCGAAATCCCCACGATACAATTGAATTCGATGCCAAACTGGACCGGGCGATTCATAATCAGATGCATGTGTTCGGAAGCGACGGGGCGTTTCTTCAGGGCGAGAATGGCGGCATTTATCACGTCACGCTCGCCGAAAAACTGCTGGTACCGTTGTTGGCAAAGTTAGCCAATTTCATCCCGGAAGCGGGCATCTGGATGAACACGCAACGACCCGAATGGAACGATGCCAACAATGCGTTGGTCGGGTATGGGGTATCGATGGTGACGCTTTATTATATGCGGCGCTATGTAAGCTTCTGTCAGGCGTTATTCCGATCGTCGGCTCCGGCATCATTTTCGATGTCGCGGGAAGTCGCCGAATTTTTAACCACGATTTCACGTATCTTTCACAAGTATGAACCTCTGCTTAATGCACCCATTTCTGGTATGAACCGCCGACGAACGCTCGATGAATTGGGATATGCAGCTACAAGCTATCGCCAACAAATTTACAGAAATGGGTTCACCGATACAAAAAGTAGTCTATCGCGTGATGATTTGTTGGCTTTTTTTGATACCATCGGTCGGCATATCGATCACACTATTCGTGCCAATAAACGCAGCGATAATCTATACCACGCCTACAATTTAATGAAAGTGGAAGCAGACAGCTCGATTTCGATTCGCCATCTGTACGAGATGCTCGAAGGTCAGGTGGCGGTGTTAAGTTCGGGCTTTCTATCCGTGAATGAAGCGGTCAACGTGTTGGATGCGTTACGGAGCAGCGCCCTTTATCGCGATGATCAGCAAAGTTATATTTTGTATCCCAACCGGCAGCTACCAGAGTTCACTAAGAAGAATCGTATTCCTGCGACTGCCCTGGAATCGTCAGAATTACTGAAAACTATGATCGCGAATGGCGATAAAAAGCTTGTTATGAGTGATGAAAACGGTGATGCTCATTTTAACGGTCGTTTCCGAAATGGTCGCGTGCTCAAGGATGCGTTGGAAAATCTTCGCACGTCTGAATACGGCGAACTCGTCGAGAAAGAACAAGCACTCATACTCGATATATATGAATATATGTTCGATCATCAATCATTCACCGGGCGATCAGGGACATTTTTTAAATACGAAGGGCTTGGCTCGATTTACTGGCATATGGTGTCTAAGCTGTTGCTGGCGATTCAGGAAAATTATTTTCAGGCGGTTGATAACAATGCCGATCAGTCCGTTCTTGAAAAATTGAGAGCGCATTATTATGATGTGCGCAACGGCATTGGTGTCACCAAATCACCGGACGCGTATGGGGCATTCCCGACCGATCCGTATTCGCACACGCCTGCCCATGCAGGAGTCCAGCAGCCCGGGATGACGGGTCAAGTGAAGGAAGATATCCTCTGTCGGTTTAACGAACTGGGTATTATTGTCCGCGACGGCAGATTACGTTTTATGCCAACACTGCTGAATCGCAGTGAATTTCTGACCGAAGCGACCGCGAGCAACTGCATCAAACCTGATAAAAATTCCAACGATTTTATGTTAGATGCAGGAAGGTTGATGTTTACGTATTGTCAGGTACCAATTGTTTATACACTCGCTGATGTAAATCGCACTGTAATGACCTTAACGGATGGTTCAGAAATCGCCGTTGATAGCCTGTCGTTGGATGAAAACTGGAGCGCGTCGATTTTTAAACGTGAGGGGAAGTTGAAGCGGATTGATGTGCAGTTTTCAATATGATTGATTTCCGTAAGATTCCGATTTCTGCCAATTTCTGACAAACGCCTTCGGTATTGTATTTTTAGATTAGTTATCGATACGCCAAAGGTAAACACTATGAAACCAGGTGTGGAGTGTAATGTAATTCGGCGATAAATAAGAAAATCATGATGATTCCGTTCATCCTGTCAAAATATAGCAGGTAAACCCATGAAAATCAAATCAGCAATATTAATCATATCATTAATCAGCCCGTTCCATCAATCCATCGCGAGGGCCTATAAAGGCGCGGAATTGCGTTCGCGGGAATCGTTCCTGTATGGCCGGTTCGAGGTGCGTTACAAATCGTCCGCCGGCAGTGGCCAAACATCGACATTCTTCCTGTATAATGACAATTACCCAAACACACCCTGGAATGAAATCGATATCGAAATTCTCGGCCGTTATACGGATGATGTGCAATTCAATCCCATCACGCCCGGCCGTATCAATCATGTCAGCCACCAGTTTGTCGATTTCAATCCGGCGACTGATTTCCACGCCTATACGGTTGAGTGGACCCCAACATACGTAGCGTGGTTCATCGATGGGATTGAGCGGCATCGGCAAACCGGCGAGCATATCGAAGCGCTCAATGTTTCCCAGAAAATTATGATGAACATCTGGAATCCGGCTTATACCGATTGGGTCGGCGAGTGTAGCGACAAAATGCTGCCGTTCTTCGCGTATTACGATTATGTCAGCTACGCCGCCTATACGCCGGGCGCCGGAGACGTTGGCACTGATCACAATTTTACTTTGCAGTGGAAAGATGATTTTGACATGTGGGACACCTCCCGCTGGCAGAAAGCCACGCATACGTTTGATGGAAACAATTGTGACTTCATTCCTGAGAATTGTGTGTTTCACGATGGCATGATGATTCTGTGTCTGACCAGCGAAACAGAAATCGGATATGTGGACGAACAGGCGCCGTGGGTCATGTGGGCGCGGCTTCAGGATGATCAGGTGGTCGTGCATTTTTCCGAACAATTAAATCGTTCTACTGCCGAGAATGCTGCCAATTATCGCATTTCCGGCATTAGCATTGAAAGTGCAGTATTGCAGGCTGATTTACAAACCGTCATTTTGATCACAAGCGGAATGGGGACGGCAGTACCTTCCAGTGTGGTTGTGATCGGCGTTGAAGATGATGCACCTGGCTCAAATCGGCTGATCGGGCAATCGGCTAAAATCATCACGAACGCCCCGTTGACATTCCCCGTCAAAATTAATACAGGCGGTCCGGAACACGAAGCATACCTGTCCGACCAACCGTGGACGTCGGATGTGATGTATGGCTTTTCCGAAGGCCAAACCGCTGTCTATCCCACCGGGCTGGAAATTACCGGGACGGACAACGATCGTGTTTATCAAAGCGATCGGTACGGGTTGACAAAATACAATGTCTGCGTTCCCAACGGGTGGTATACCGTTACGTTACACATGTCCGAGAAATATTTTAACGATGCCGGCAAGCGGGTGTTCGATGTCTATGTTGAAGGCCAGCTAATTGCTAATCGTGTGGATGTGATTGCTGAAGTTGGTAAAAATGCGGCGTATGATGTTGTGGCTAACAATGTGAACGTGACAGATCATATGCTGGATGTCCATTTCTGCTCGGTGATGGATCAACCGTTGCTTAACGGAATTATTGTTGAGCCGGTCGAAACCCGACTGAATCAGTTTGAGCACAATGTTCCCGCTACATTTTACTTATCACAAAATTTCCCCAATCCGTTCAACGCCACCACTCGTATTGACTATGGATTGGCTGCAGCCAGTAATGTCGATTTAACGATTTTCGATATCACGGGTAAAAAAATTCAAACACTAATAAATCAACCGCAGGTGGCAGGTCAGCATCGCATTTTGTGGGATGCGCATGTGCCGAGCGGTGTGTATTTATTTAAACTCGATGCGTCAACAAATCAATTAACATTTTCAGAAATTAAACGAATGGTGTTATTAAAATGAATTTTAGTCTGAAATTTTTCCGTGCGTTTTTATCATGTTTTGTTATTGCTGTCTTGCTTCAATTTAGCCTTCCTGTGGACAGTTGTTCATTTTTAAAAACCAAAGGTACGGATATTGTCGATTCATCCGGCGAGCCAATTCTGTTGCGCGGTATCGGTCTGGGCGGCTGGTTGGTGCCTGAGGGCTATATGATGCACATTCCCGGCTTCGGCTCACCCAGTTCGATCCGAACTTTGATTACTGAGCTCGTCGGTGAAGATAACGCAACTGATTTCTATAAACGTTACACCGAAAATTATGTCACCGAAAAGGATGTCGAGCAACTCGCCGCATGGGGTTTCAACTCAATCCGATTACCGTTCAATTATCGAATGTTCTCCCCGGAAGATCAGCCCGATGTGTTTCTGGAAGATGGTTTTCAAATAATCGATCAACTGCTCGGATGGTGCGAGAAGCACAAGCTTTACCTAATTCTTGATATGCACTGTGCCCCGGGCGGCCAGAATGCCGGAAACATCAGTGATAGCGATGGGGAAGTGGCGCGTTTATGGACCGACTCAAAGAACCAGACACTTGCTGTAGATATTTGGACAAAGATTGCTGAACATTATAAAGATGCAGAATGGATCGGTGGATACGATTTGATCAACGAAACCGCCTGGGATTTTGGCGGCCAGAACACGCCGTTGCGCAACTTGATGATCAGTATTACCCGGGCGATTCGTAAAGTGGACACGAATCATATTGTATTTATCGAAGGGAATTGGTACGCCACCGATTTCACTTCGCTCTCGCCGATTTGGGACACCAATATGGCGTATAGTTTCCATAAGTACTGGAGTGTAAATGATACCGAATCGATTCAGTCCTATCTCACACTCCGCAATCAGAACAAAGTACCGCTGTGGGTCGGAGAGTTTGGTGAAAATTCCAATCCATGGATTTATGATTGTACGAAATTATTGGAAGACAATAACATTGGCTGGTGTTTCTGGCCGCATAAAAAATTCGACACAATTACCGGGCCGCTTTCGGTGCCGATAACCAGCAATTACCAAAAGGTGCTCGATTATTGGAATAATGGCACGAACAAACCATCGGTGGATAACGCAATGCAGGGATTGATGGAAATGGCGGATGGATTGGCGCTGAATCGCTGTGAACGACATCTCGATGTGTTATCACCGCTGTTTTTGGAATACTCAAACAAACCGACGCCGTTTAAAACCAATGTTATTCCTGGCTTTATTCAGTGCGTGGATTATGATGAAGGCAAAGCCGGAATCGCCTATGCCGACAACGATTACCAACGAACTCGTTGGGATATTTATCAACCCTGGAATAAGGGCGGTAAATATCGTAACGATGGTGTGGATATTGATGTGGCGGATGCCTCATCCGGCAGCGTGTATTATGCTGGCTGGATAGAAGATGGGGAATGGATGCTGTACACTGTCAACGTTCAGGAAGCCGGGAAATATACGATTTATGTCAAAGTAGCAGCGCAATCATCAGGGGGCAAAATCGTAGTCCAACTCAATAGTTCAGCGATCGCTAATTTTAATATTCCGGCAACCGGTGGCTGGCAAACCTGGAAATCAGTTTCGGCGATCGCATCACAACCATTGAACGCAGGCAAACAATATTTGAAGTTGGCAATTATCACTGGCGGATTTAATATCAGTTCGATTCGTTTTGTCCCTGAAGGAGTGGGCGTTGAAAAGAAATCCGAATTGATGCCGCAGGAATTCAGACTGGAACAGAATTTCCCCAATCCGTTTAATCCGGTGACGACGATTCACTATGCCATTCCCCACAATGCATTTGTATCGTTAAAGATTTACAATACAATCGGTGAAGAAGTCGATACACTTATCCATATGAATCAGATGGCGGGCCAACACAGTGTATCCTATAACGCCACGGATTTAGCTAGTGGGATTTATGTGTATAGGCTAAAAGCCGATCAATTTGTGGCGACGCGGAAGTTTGTGTTGGTGCAATAGGGTGAAGCATACAGAGTTAATTTGAATTGTAAAAAAAGTAATTTTCATTCTAATAGATTAGATTTGTCAAAATTAGTTTTTTAAATCTAAGAAGTGGTCGGTTTATTTTTACATAACTCCATTCAATGAGCAATTTTTACTTGAAACAGACGCAAAAATAGTTTAAATTATGTGAAATTAAATTGCAAGCGGAGGAATTATGAGTATGATGAGTATTCAAATCGACGATAATAAACGAAAAGTGTTGAAAGAAATTGCCACAATGGAAGGAAAAAGCATGAATGGAATTGTTGCGGACATTATTGAAGATTATATAATGAAGAATAAAAATAAAATTAAAGAACGATCTGAAAAAGAATATCTTGTTCAAATTATGAAATTATCAGAAAAGTCATTTCTTGAATGGGATAATGAAGATGATGAAATCTACAATGACCTGTAAAAAATGGGACATCATTTTGGTTCCATTTCCCTTTTCCGACCTAACTGCAACTAAAAAACGGCCAGCGCTTGTTATTTCTCCTGATGAATTTAATACAGGTATTGATGTTGTAATTGCATTTATAACCAGCAAGTTGGATTCGCCATATAGGATTGGTGATTATCAAATACAAGCATGGCAAAATGCAAATTTGCCCAAACCTTCAATGATTCGGATGAAATTTACAACACTCGACAAGAGCATTATTATCAAAAAGCTTGGAAGATTGGATAATCGTGACATAGCTGAATTCGTTGAATTACTAAAAGATTTTGTTACGAAGTAGACTACCCGCTTATAGCTTGTCGCAACTCAATTTATTGATAAATGTCAAAATTGCCAAAAATATTTCTTGACAAATACATATTTTTTTATTATGTTTCAATTATTCCTGAAAGGATTGAATGCTATGTTGAGTGAAGAATATAGTCGTTTTATAGAATCGTGGGGATCGTTGGGTGTATTTTGGGGCATTAACCGTTCGATGGCGCGCATACATGCATTTCTGATGCTATCGGAACAACCAGTTGATTTGGATACGATTTCCGATACATTGAATATCAGTCGCGGCAACGCCAGCATGAGTTTGAAGGAGCTACGAAGCTGGGGCGCCATTCAGCGGGTACATGCGTCAGGAGACCGGCGTGATTTCTATATTGTGGAACAGGATGCCTGGCGGATGTTATTCAAAATTGCGAAAGGCAGAAAAGAGCGCGAATTTAATCCCGCTTTGTATGCCTTGCGCGATTTAATGTCAGAAGCGGATACAGAACAACAGGCGCAGGTAAATGCCAGACTTACACAGATGGAAGAAATTTTATCGACCGTGCATGCTGTTATGAACAAAGCGCTGGAGAGTGAAAAATCAAGTAAACGGATGTTTGATATTTTGAAGAATTTTGTATAACAAAGGTTCGTGTGCAAAATTTTTTTAAAATAAAGTTTCAGAGAATACTGAATATTCTAAATAGAAAGGATTAAATGAAAACCAATGTCGCCCAACGAATGCTCATCGTTGCCGGGATCATGGAAATTGGAGTTGCAATCATGCATTTCATGATGCCCCGTTATCTCTCAGTAATTACATCTCTTAGTCCAAATCTTTACGATTTTTATTGTACTGCTAATCATAGCTGTTGGCTTATGCCAACTGGTGTTCGGAACACTCACGCTTTACCTGTCAAACAAGTTGATTACAAGTCAGGCGATCGCGCGATTTTATTTTTTATCACAAGCGTTTTTGTGGATAGCCCGATTTGTCCTTGAGATTGTTTGGCCAGTTAAGATAAACATGTTCGGCATCCCGAATCCGACAAAATATATTCTCATTTTGTGTATTGTTATTGCATTATTATTTTTACTTCCCACGTTGCAAGTAATGAAAAACAAACAATAAATAAGAAAGGTCGAAAATGAAAAAAAATCAATTCATAGGTAAATGGACACTTACAGTTGGAATTATCATTGGCGTAATTGGCGTTATTCATAATTGTTTCACACCAACGTTGTGGCAGCAGGCGCTTAACGATGGCATTACGCACGAACAGGCAGCAGGATTTGCATACTTTTTCTTGCTTAGTGGATCAGCATTTATATTAGCCGGGTTATTGATGGCATTCGCTTCATTTGATTTGAAAAAATCGGCACGTTGGGCATGGCAGGTGGTGTTAATTAATTGTACGTTTGTCGCGCTTGCAGGGATTGGTGCGATTGCAGGCGCCGGATTTCGAGGGAATCTTTTGATTTATGTGTTATGCCTTGGCTCAATTTCAACAATTTTTCTATTACTTCGTTTCAGAAAAGAATTGGTACATGGTACGGTTCAATAATTAACGAGAAGGGGAGTTTTGAATGCGTCGAAAAATGTTATTATATGCTGGTGGAATTCTTACATTTTGTTTCGCACTTTTACATGCATCATTTTGGAAGTTAGGTAATTGGAATGCAGAATTATTACGCATCAGTGCTGATAACAAAGGCATCGTAGAAATGTTGAATATCGCGTCCATCTACATGCTGCTATTTGCAGTTTTTGTGTCATTTTATCTTGCTAAAAAAACAGTATTCACGTTTACTGAAAAAGCACTGATCCTGTTTATTGCAGGTTATTATTTGCTGCGTATCGCATTTGGTGTTCCATTGTTCGGCGTTTGCGGTCAGGAGATTGTGATCTGGATTGCGTGCCTTGCTGTAGCCTCATGTTATCTTTTTGCGCTGCGTCCTGAGTGAAAATGGCGTGACAATTCGTCATAAAGAAAACATCTGTGATTAAAGTGACCCACGTGTTCATGTTCCGTTTTCCTGATTCCGCTTACCCAAAATTATCCAAAGGAAGCATCGTGTCGAACCATCCAAAAATAATGTTACTCATCCCCATATCCGGTGTACTTAACATTCTGCTCGGGATTATACATCACATTGTGCTTTATATCACATATCACAAGTATAATGCTTTGATACGGTCAGAAATTACCACGTTATTATCTGATTTTCTATTGTTCTCAATGGGGATTGGCGTGGTGCTAATTTTCGTGGGATTGCTAACATGTTATTGTTATTCCGGTATAAAAATGAATGAGAAATGGGCATGGGTAATATTGGTCGGAGTGAGTGTGTTGTTATTTATATTTGCATTGGCTGTCATTGTCGTTGTTAGTATTACTGCTCCAATTGCCTATGTCCATCTTCTGAATAGCGTGTTGATTGGAATTCCGTTATTGATAAATATTAGCGAGTTTAAGCAGAGAAAGGGTAAAACTGTTTCGTATGGATAAATTGGCGGATCATGTTCAGGATTGACCAATTATTGTACCACTTTTCAAAAAGAAAAGGATCAATTAAATTCACTTGAGACTTCGTGCGGATGTGGTACCAGCAGGTAGCGTGAAACGCGTACAACACCAAATGATACAGCAAAAAAAAGAGCCTTGAAAAATTCGAGGCTCTTCTTTAACATAATTATGGATCAATCGAGTGAAATATAATGCTATCGCTTGAGCATCAGCTTTTTCGAAAGATTGATATTATTTCCTTTCAGGCTATAAATATACATGCCCGATGCAAGATTGGATGCGTCAAATGTCACATTATACGTTCCAGCATCTAATTGGCCATTCACCAATTGGGTAACGACCTGGCCAAGCGTATTATATACTTTCAAGGTATAATTCCCCGCTTCAGCAATTGCTATTTGAATTGTCGTTGTCGGATTAAACGGATTGGGGAAGTTTTGTTTCAGATCGAATTCGGTTGGAACACTCGCATCATCCATTCTCGTTACCTCTGGCGGTGTTGCATCACTATTGGCTTTTGGTAACTCCGGTGACTCGGCGCCCAATACTTCATATACGGGTCCGTCATCGATCGCTGTCCCGGATGCATCATGCGGAACCTGAACTAGAACTGTTGCTGGTTCAATATTCCATTCACAGTCGAAAACGCCAAGGTGGATCGTATAAACCCTGCCATTGCCGTTTCCTTTGCGTTCCTTTCTAAGATCGACTGAACGGAAGTCATCTGCAATCACAATGTCATTTAAGGTGTTACCATCACCATTTCCGTTTTCCGGCTCATCACTTGTTACACTGGCAATTTTAATTAAATCAGGTGATGCACAGGCACAATTATAATTATAAGCAATTGAAAGACCCAGTTCATTCAGGTCAATTGTCTGGTAATCATGATCTGGCGGCCACATAGAAAGTTCGTGTACTTCGGATTGAACTGCCTGGTGGGTTGGACCTGCATCGGGTCCGCCTAACTCGTAAGGACCATAGATATAACTTGTAATGCATAATTTATCCATTAAAGCGCCATCTTCGCGATAGGTAATGGTAAGTGTGTGGTCACCTGCCGTCAGGTCAGTCGTTTGGCCAACCGAAGTCCAAAATTTTGTTAATGGGTACCATTGCCACCCGACTGTACCCAATCCATTCACTGTCACAAATGGTCCATCGTCAATTTTCATATAGTATGAATCATCACTTGCGGAAGGGCAATTTACCCGAGCAAAGAAATAGTACGCTGTATTCATTGTTACAGTAAACGGAATACTAATGGTGCTTTCAGGTCCGGTTGGAGGTACACTTGTACTGTTTAAACCGGCTTTGATTGTAATGTAGGCCCCATTTGAGGCAGCCTCATTCGTATATGTTTCCCAATCTGTGCCGTGGTTTGCACATTCAGTTTCAAAATAAAGCGTTTCGGCGCCAGTTGGATCAACCCAAAAATCCGGTATCGTTGGATCTCCGGTTCCCCACCATTGCGTCCAGCGTTCATAATTATAATCCGGATACGGATGGACATGAACATCTGTATTCGCTGTCATGTTACCAAGCATGAATTTTTCCACAAAGGCTTCTATCGAAGGTAACTGGCTGGCTGGGACAGCACAGTGCCCATGTCCGCCATCGATATAAAAACCGAACCGGTCGCCTATTCCAAATTCTTCATAAACCTGCTGCGTTGCCCGTGTGGATGCATAGCAGGATGGATTTGCAAGCCATTCATAATTTGTATTACCCGTAACCAGTAAGGCTCTGGGCGCCACCATAGCCATCAACTCATGATGATCGTAAGGCAGTTTATCGGGAAGGGGGATAAATTGACGCAGTTGGTCAGCAAACCAATTATAATCGGTGTTCCCGATAGTCTCCACATTTCCCAATGTTTCCGAGACCCGCCAGGCAGGAGCGCCGCCGCCGCCAGATTCCTGGGCAATGGTGAGCGCAACCCGCTCGTCAAATGCACCAGCAAACAGCGCCATTTTACCTGCATAAGAACAGCCGGTCACTGCAATATGCTCCAGATCTATCGGGAGATCAGCCTGTACCAACTCCAGACCATCGATGATTCGGCTGACTCCCCAGGCCCATGCACTGTATTGTCCCGTATTCGAAGGATTAAGATCAGGGTAAAGCCGATAGTAAGGATTCGTAGGTTGCGGATTGCCATATGTCGTTACATTATTAGCATTGAACCTGATGGTTGCAATATTACGACTTGAAAATACACTTGACGGAATACTGCCACTTGCACTATTCATCCCAATAACTGCCGGGAACGGACCGCTTCCCATCGGGAGGACAACTTGTGATGTCAGCGTAAGTGTATAACCATTTATAGTGACATACACTTTGAGTGTACCCGAAGAGTAGGTGGCAGTAATGTCGTCCGGACGAACTGGCTTTTCACCAATCTCATAATGTTCAATCTCAGCTTTGATCTCGGCGCGTCGATGACTCCAATCGCTGAAGTCGGTGGAACGGTCGCTCCCATCCGACCACACAAAGGGATCGGGTAAAGGCCGAATGATTGGAAGTTCGTCGAAAGTAGGCAATACTGGCGGAGCGAAGCTCGCACCCGTGTTCTCCACATCGTAGACTAAGGGAGCCTGGGCGAATACATTTATACCTGCGAATGTAATCAATAGAAGTACAGCATTTAAGATGGCTATAAAACTTCGAATTGTAATTTTCATTTCATTCTCCTTAATACATTGGTTTTTAAATTAATTTTTCCAAGAATAATGAAAACGATCTGGTTTTCATTTATCTGTAGAGATTTTTAAATAAAAACATTTGTAACAAATCAATAGTCGATGGTCCTGTTGGTCTGCCGCGGCACGAACGGTGTCGTAGGGCACAATGACTATTTTTATTGCACGAATACAACATTTTGTTTAAGCTTAAGAGTGGAAATGAAGTTCGGTTATCAAGGACTGTGTTCCTTTCATTTCACCCACCTCCTTTCATGTTTACGTGATGAGTTATGCGATTTGCTTAGAAATAGCTTGTTCCGCAACAAAGGCAAATTTAATCAAATATCTCCAGAAAAATTATGAATCCATTCAATGTTGGATGGCTATGTTGACTTCGACAAACTCAGCCACGGAAAGTCTCCCGTACCCTGTGCTTACCATCACGCAGCAGCGTGCTGCCTTTGTTTGTGGCACGAACGGAGTCGTAAGGTACAATCATCATTATTTAGTGTCCGTTCGGAAATGGTTGATTTTGTAACGCAATCATCTTGATTGCAAGTTAAATATTGAGTTATATAAGAAATTACAACAAGCTTGAAGCTTATCGTACTTTCCCGGACAGACACTATTTAGTGAATGGATACGATTTATTCATGTAATAATTTTGACAGCAAGCTGAGTTTGCTTCAGTTGAATCACACCAAAAAATCACCCCATAAAAAAGACTCACAAAATAATATGGTGTTGTATAATAGTCAAATTCAGTAACCCAAAATGAATCTGTTAAAATTCGAGACGCAACATCCGGCATGAAGAAATTAATAGGTTGCACAAACTATTTCAAAAATAAGATTAAAAAAGTATTATATAACTTCTAAGTATTTACCACCAAAAATACATCCATGTGATGATCCACATCACATTTGTATAAGTAGTCGATGAGAAAATATCTTCAGTCTATCTGGTGATATTGTCTCACTAGCGTGGCCCAGCGAGTAAAGGCAATATCCAATCACTGCTAATTTAATTTACCGTATTCGAATAAACTCCAAGCGCAATAATAGAGATTTACATATTAATATGATCGTTATTCAATTTCATGTGTGGCAAATAGCTAAAAACCGCTTGATAGTTTTGATAATTAATTGTAATTTATGGACAACCTAAACGAATGATTTCCATGAAAAATAAATAAACTCACGCTTTATTGCCCTGGAGATAAATAATGCAATTTTTAAAAATACTTTTAGCCGCATCACTAATCGGAATATTTCCGATTAGTGGGCTAATAGCCCAAAATGTCCATGTTGGCGAAATTGCTCCGTCATTTCAGTTAGAACGCTTTGATGGCGGTACGCTTTCACTGTCTGAATATGCCGGAACAATTGTATTCATTAATTTCCTGGGCAGCTACTGACCTCACTGTCTCTCTGAGGCTCAGAGAATTGAGGATGAGTTTTGGCAAGTTTATAAAGATCAAGGCGTACAAGTGATCGGCGTTGATGTGTGGAACGGCTCTACAACGCAGATGCAAAATTATGTCCACGGCGCTGGTAGAAATATAACGTATCCGATCGGCATTAAAGGCGGCACAGTTGGCTCACAATGGGGACTCGACCGTTCCAGCTATGTTATTATTGACAGAGCCGGGATGATAACCTACATCACACCACAATCGACAAACTATACGCAGCGGCTGACAAAACACAAAACTGAGCTGGTAGCCAAACTGGATGAACTCATTGCAGAAACCGCTGTTGAACCGCATGAACTGCCAATTCCAAACGGATTCCGGTTGCAACAAAACTACCCGAATCCGTTCCAAACATCAACAGTACTTCGATTTGATTTGGGTTTGAATGCAAATCAGCAATTTACGCGGCTGGTGATTTATGATGTGTTGGGCAGAGAAGTGAAATCGATTGTTGGCGGACAGTTATTTTCAGGCAGTTACGAGTCCGTTTGGGATGCGCGTGATAACAAAAATAATCGCGTTGCTCCCGGCATTTATTTCTTGTTGCTGAAATCGGGCAAACATCAATTGGTTCGAAAAATGATTTATACACCGTAGGGCAAGTTAATAATCGATTCCAGTAGTGAGCCGGGAACGATTGTTTCGCGGGTTAATCATTTTGCAATTCGGGTCAAATGTTGGTTAAATATTCATTGTCAAAAATCGGAAACGATATTTAAAAAAAAAAGGCGATTTAATATGAATCGAATGAAATTAAGCATTCTTGTCATTCTCGTGCTTTGTACGATTGGCGTGCGTGCCGATACGGCGCTGAATTTCAAACTCCCGGATTTGAGAACCAGACAGGTGCAACTTACGGATTTATTGAAACAAGGACCGGTCGTGCTTGATTTTTGGGCAACCTGGTGTAAACCGTGCGCCAAAGTGTTTCCGAAATTAAATGCTTTATACGAAAAATATAACAAGCAAGGACTCACTGTTGTCGGAATCAACGAAGACGGACCCCGAAGCCAGGCCAAAGTAAAGCCATTTGTTCGCAGTTTGAAAATTACATTTCCCATTCTCATTGACAGCAACAATGATGTCATGCGCAGATTGCAGGTTCAGAGCTTGCCGACGACCATTTTAATCGGATCCGACGGTACAGTACTTGCCCGCCACATCGGATACCACCCCGATGAATTTGAGATGCTTGAAAACGAAATTCAAGCAATACTTAAGGACACTGAATGAAAAAAATCCGGGGGCATTAAATGATGTTGACGAAAACGACTCGGTTTATAATCGGTATAACTATATTTCTTGGTATTTTTCCCAATTTAATTTTTCCCCAGCTTAGCATTCAGACACTCTCCACAATTCGCAACGGCCAACTTCCGCAAGCCAATGAAAAACAGATTCCCTCATATTACAGCGACATGATCGTCGAATACCACTATGACGGATTTGTAGCAGGTATTCGCGGTGAAGGTTTCAGTTCACCGGATCGGGGGCTCAAATATGACCAGATCAGTCAGCGATATCTACAATTCAGATGGTCATGGCTTGATGCCCGAATTGGCAATGTCTATGAAATTTTTGGCAAAGGTTTAATTCTGCGAGGATTTGAATTGCCCGGTTTCATTTATGAAAGCCAGACATTCCGCACCCAACAACGCATTATTCGTGATTTCGATGGCGCAAAGCTGCGATTGAATCCCGGTCCCTTTTCGTTTACATTCCTTAGAGGAAAGACAATCGATCCACTGCTGCCTCCCAGCCAGGAAAATCGTCGATTTGGCGATTTAACCGGAGCCGAAACACGAATTTCCTTTCCGGGTGCCGTGACGCTGGGCCTAGCTTACCTCGAACATGAAACTACATTTAAAACAGACATTGCCACCCGCTTCCTTTCGTGGAATGCGGATAATCTGCTCGAGAAACTTGGCGCCGCCGATTTTTCACTGGATGTCTACGCCGAATATGCAAATCAGGGAACCAATCTTTTTTCGAAACATCGTTCCAGCGATCCGGATGCCCTCTATCTTTCAGGTAATATAATTTGGAATAGCCATGGCGCCAGTGTTGAATATAAAGATTACAACCAATTTGACTTTGGCATTAATGATCCTCCGCCATTGGTTCGTGAAAATACTGAATTGTTGTTGAATCGATCGACACATGTCCTGAACGCGAGCGCCGAGAAAGGCTATCAAATTGAACTTTTCTTTTCTCCGCTTGCGTCAACCCGGATTATTACTAACTACAGCAAGGCTCGGAATGATTTTAGTAATACCTTTCAGCCGTTATTTCAGGAACGGTACATAGGTGTTGAATATTATGGTGATCCGTGGTCACTGCGGTTTTTCCTGGATAATGGCCAGGATGATCTTGTGTCTGAACTGGAGCGTTTCACCACAGGATTCGCTCCGGAATATACGTTTTCTACAGGAACAGCGCTTGGTCTGGATATCCAGTGGCAGCGCATTCGGCGTGGCTCTCCGCCATATTTCGATTATCATTTCACGAACTTCTACATATCACTAAAACTTCTGGACTGGCATCAATTTTCGTTGTCACTCAACAGTGAACGCAGTTCCGATCCGGACGTGACGGAATCAGTGAAATATTTTACCAATACGAGTATTGGCTGGCAGCCCATGTCGCAAATCAACATGCAATTATTTATCGGCAAACGCCGCGGGGGAACGGCCTGTGACCACGGGTATTGCATTGAGGTTTTGGATTTCGATGGAGTTGAAATGCGGATTGAAACACGCTGGTAATTGGAAATGAAGGTTAGTCAATTGGCTTAAAAATTTGCATTACCTGGCTATATACTAACAAGAATAATTACCTTAGAATTTTAGATTATAAAAGCTGTTTTTTCTGAAATAGAGCGTCGACATAAGGAGTTTGTTTTTAGTCTCCTGCTGGTAGTAGTACTTACTGCTTATACCAATGTGGAGAATTAAGGAACAAACTCTTGTTCGTTTTTGACCAATTGTTTAACAATGTCATTAGGTTAAGCACATAACCAGGTTTTATCATTCCCCGGTAAAACATCTGGACTGTTAGCCGGTTCCCGATGGCCCGCCGCTGTTTGACGGGATCGGGATTACGGAATCTCACCAATTAATATACAAACAGAATTATGCTCCCATACAGGGGATTTCTGTACGCTACGCAGTTTCCATCAAAAACAATGTATGAAAACCGGAATGACTAACGGAGTTCTGGTATAGGATTCTAACGAATAGGCCAACTATAAAGGAAATTTATATGAAGGAAATATACATGCTAATCATTATTTGTGCATTTACTCTACCCCCCATATGGTTCATGCCGAAATAGTCTTCATAGCCATGTCATCAATCAACAGAGCCATGAAGGTATTGCCACAGTCAATATTTTTATCCCGGAAATCAACCGCGGGACGGTGACCGATGATGCGGGGTATTACGAATTGAAAAACGTGCCCGAAGGCCGTTTCAAAATTCAATTTTCGCACATCGGTTTCACGACTGTGATAAACACATGTAAAACCGGTGCTGAAGCTAAAGAATTAAATATGGCATTGAGGCCGTCATTTTTTAAGGCCGATGAAATTATCATCACTGCCCCGACGTACACAGCACCGGAGCAGACAGCCTACAACATCACGATGATCCGGCCGGAGCGAATGAATACGACTGGCACAATCACGCTGACCGAAACGCTAACCGAAGCTGCCGGCATTAACCAACTTACTGCCGGCATCGGCATTGCCAAACCGGTAATTCGCGGACTTTCCGGGAATCGTATTCTTACCATCATCAATGGCTTTCGCTTCGACAATCAGCAATGGCAGGATGAGCATGGGCTTGGCCTGTCGGATATTGGTGTTGGGAGAATCGAGATTATCAAAGCACCTGCGTTGCTGCTGTATGGTTCCGATGCGCTCGGGGGTGTCATCAATCTAATTGATGAAAAACCGGCGCCTTACGGTCAGACGGTCGGTGATTATAACCTGAAACTTTATAGCAACACAATCGGGGCTACATCTGATCTGGGATTGCGCGGTTCGAAGGAGTCGATGCAATGGAATGTCCGGCTGGGCGTGCAATCCAATGCGGATTATTATGCTGCAAACAATTCCCGGGTGCCGAACACTCGATTCAATGGGCTTGATCTGAAATCTGGCCTGGGATTTATCAAAGATAAGTTTGTCTCCAACTGGAATTATCATACCTCGCTGTATCAAATTGGTGTGGTGGAATTGGAAGAATTGTTGAATGGAAAGAAAGAAGAACGGTTTGAACGAGAGATGGAAGGTCCACATCATACGGTTAATTATCATCTGTTATACTTACAATGGGCATAAATTGAACATTTTGGAGTACAGCGACTGCATCGCTGTTTGAAGTGACACAGTCACTTCACTCCATAATTGCAAAAATTGAATGTTCAATTAGTGACCGTTTTGAGTATAACCACACAGAACACATTTTTCCTGAGTCGCGCCAAAATCGAACTGGATGCCGGAGTGCATCTGAATACACGAAAAGAGGAAGAAGGCAAGGAAGAAAGCGCTAAACTGGACGATCTGGACATGCAACTCAATACGTATTCTTAGTGCCAGATATTTGACATCAATTGCACCGCGCAATGAATTGATCGCTGGCATTCAGGCGACTGCCCAGACCAATACCAATCATGGCGAACGTGTCATCATTCCGAATGCTGATACCGGCGAATTATCAGGATATGCGTACTTTAAGCATGCTTTTAACAAGCTGGTGATCGAAGAAGGGCTGCGTTACAACTACTACACGCTTACAACACAGGAACGCGGACAGCTCGAAGGCATTGGATTTATGCCGGAAATAAATAAAACGTTTCACACGATCGATGGCTCATTAAAACGCAAAGTTCGCAGAGAATTCAGTTTGAAATATCATTTAAGCTCTGCGCTCTTTGTGATCTCGGCGTTAAAAACTTAAAATCCACTCTACTTACTTTTAAAACATTACCCACTCACCCCCAACTCTCCCAACCGTTTTGTCGCTCTGGGATCACCCATGTCCGCTGCCTTACGGTAGTATTTAATCGCTTCCGATTTGTCGGCGTTGGGTGTGCGATCCAGGATCAGGCCGATGTAATAGAACGCACGGCGCATACCGCCGTCTTCGGCAGCGATCGTGAATTTGCTTAATGCCTCGTTATACTTCTGATTTGCCAAATTCCTGTCAATTGATTTTAAACTGTCCGATTCAAAATAGAGCCGTTCGGCGTCATCGAGAATTTTTTTGTATTTGCGGAAGGATTTTATTTCATCATTAGTTCCCAATAGTTGTCTCAATTCGCTGGAATTATCGGCGAAATCCGGGGTTTGATCGATGGTGGTTAACGCTTGCAACAAATTTGCTTTATCAACATCACTCAGGCCTACACCCAATACGCGCAGACCGCTCAAATCACTTAAAACATCTTTCAATTTTATGCTGCCGTTAGTTTTCGCCAGGCGAGTTTCTATCGTTGCTCGAAACTGGTCTGGTGTAAAGCACGCACAACTGCCAGCCGCAAAAATGTAGACGCCTTTGTCTTCACCCTTAAATTGCGATGTTTCGAAATACAGGTGCGAAATTGCGTTAGCTACCGCTTGTGTCAGGGTGACTTCGCCATGCAGATCGCCTGGTTTCAACGATAATACTTTTTGGCGCAATTCATCCAGTCGATTTGGTCCTAATTTAACGGCGAGTTCATCCGGTGCTTCGCTAGTGCCACTTTCGGGGCATGCACCACCGAAAAATCGTAACGCAACATTATCATTTGCTGTAAAATTTAGTGGCAAGAATTCGTCGCGGAGAATTTCCTGGACGGCAGTTAAAATAGGAGTTCCGTCTTCGAAATTGCCAGCCATAGCGCTTGATCGGTCGAACACAATTTCGTAGCTGGGCGCCGGTTTCAATGCGTTATTATCCTTCTTGAAAAACTGATAGCCGACAAATCCGGATACCAGAATTACAAAACTTAAAATGGATTTTAAGTCGGAAATGAACGCGACAAATTTTTTAAATTTTGTTGGTTGATCACTCATATTTTGTCCTTTTTCAATGGATATTTTTATCAGTCAGAACTGAATGGATAAGGCGCATTTGATCAAACCGAAAATCCGGTATTTCGATCAGCAGAGTATTTTAATAAAAACAATGTTTGACAGGATGACTGGATTTACCCGATAATTATCTTGTTTATCATCCTGGTATTATGTTCATCCAGACTAAGTATTTTTATTACAAAATCAGGCGATGAAGCATATAACTTAAATCGAAATCAGAACGTCTGCGAAAAGTTCCAATCATTTTAATTCCCATCCGGAATCTCTACTGCCAGCACCACTGTGTTGCTCACATATTCATTACCTTGCCGAATTCCGGTTTTGGCAACAGGTATTACTTTCACATAAAATGAAGCCAGATGATCAGAAAGATTGGTTTTGTATTCGCGTCCGGTTGCCGTATTAACTAACAAGTCATTTCGGAACCATTGGAATATCGTTGCACCTTCTGCATCATTTTCCGCATCAGCATATCGATAGTCGGCAATCAGAGCATCGAGCAATACCGGCTCTCCCGTTGACCGCACACCATTGATTGTGTGAATGCTTAAAATTTTCACATTACCGATTATTTGTGGCGGTTGATTGCCAACTGAAGGACGATGTGTCGATTCCGACGCCGATCCCACCGTAACTGAATCCCGGAATATTTGCGCCGGTGTATCAATCGATCGAATCTCCAGCGTTATTGTTGCGCCCTGATCTTGCGCTGCCAGTTGATATGTACGGCAAGTCGCATCGGGAATCGGGGTACCGTTGCGCAACCACTGGTAGGTGACGTTCTCGGGAACATCATGCTCGATTCCATCAGCATCTTTATATTTATACCCGGCCGTCAGGAATTGATTGATGCGCGCGGCGCCTTGAATTTTCGCGTACGCTTTGCTTCCCGGAGCAATGTGGTTGGTTGGCGTCGGAATAATCAATTGCACATCGGGATAAATTAAATTCGGATTGCTGCCCAATACGGATTTGTTCTCGTCGTAAATTAAATTGTACTTGCGATAATCGCCATAGTAAAGTTGTGCCAGCAGAGACAGTGTTTCCTGACACTGAACAATATGACCGGTCACTTTCATTTGTCCCAGCAAGTCCCGGCTAATGACATAAGCCGTATCCAGCGTCGTGTTATTGGTGACGTTGGTGTCGAATTGGGCGTTTACCGCAAGCGTATTTAACAGCGTAAGAATTTTTTCATCGATCGTATCGTTTACAGCGATGTCGTATGTAATTTTAACAGTATCACCCGGTGACATTTTGTTGATGTGCCATCGCATGGCATTGTCCCTGCGGTCAAATTGATCCGGCATCAAACTGAATGTCGCTGTGTCGACCCAGGCAATGGCTGGAATTTTGTTCGAGAGCTGGATGTCCCGCGCTGGATGGGAACCATTATTAGTCACTTCAAGTTGATAGGAAATCGGGTCGCCCAAAAACACTGCTTTAACCATTTCCCGTTGCCTGATCTTCTTATTGGTCGTATCGGTGTTCGCATGTTTCAGCAAATAAATTTCCACGCGACGATTCGCGGTATGGATCGCCTGTTTTTTATTTGCAGCGACGGTATCGGCATTCACCAGCGGAAAGGCTTCGCCGTACCCAAAACTGAACAACCGGCTGGAATCGATAATGGCTGCTTTTAATAACGAATCTACTGTGTGGACTCGCTGTTGCGATAGTCGTTTGTTGTAACTTGCTGGCCCGGTTTGATCGGTGTGTCCGCCCAATTTAATGAAATATTTGTTGAGTTCGTCGGAATCAAACGCCGCGCGCAATACACGCAATTCTTCCACAGCCGATTCCGTCAATTTAAAACTATTGAATTTGAATGCGATCTGCGGGCGCAGCGGCTGCACCACTGCTGAATTTGCGACGACAAGGTCGTATTTCAGCTTAATATAAAATCGGCCGATCCTGTCGGAGAAACGCACGTGCCGGTCGTTATCATACGCCATGACCGCCCAGTAATAGTCTCCCGGTTCGAGCAGCGAGTCCGATGCCATTGTGGAAGTTAATGAGTCGACCCGGAAATTATCGCTATCAAGCGAATGCCAGGCAAAATGTTCCAGATTCAGCAAATTCTGATCGGATAAGCGGAACGCATAATCACGATCATCCAGCGCGTGGTTCATAAATAGTTTAAGTTTGGAGCTATCGTCTTTGGCCACAATTACGAGATAACCAACCTCATCGTACAGGTCAGGATCTTTTGATTTCTGCCACGACATTACTACCGTGTCATCAGCGAGATACGTGATATATTTCGGGTTCAGCAGATTAAATTCTTCCGGTCCGACCGGAAAATGGTCCAAACCACCGCGCATCGGCGCATCAAAAAACGCGTTGCCTTCGAGATAGGCGAAGTCGAGCCGCAGGCCATTATTTTTGCCGGGAAGTGGTCGAATGTCGTGCCAGCGATAACTCAAACCGAACGTGGCTTTGGAAAGCGTATTCTCGTTGAATGCGTAACCAGCGCGCATAGCGAAGCGATAATTCCACGCCAGTTCAGCGCCGAGCGCAAACTCACCGATTTCATCACGCGGTTTGCGGTAATCGGCAGCCAGTTGAAGCTGCACCAGACTGTGCGATCCCATGTTTACAGCGGCTCCGGTACGGAACGTTCGCGGAAGTGGTGTCTTTTCGGATACAAATTTCAACGGCGTTCCAACCTGGGTGACAGCCGCGCCAAATGAAAAAATCGCATATTTGAAATTGGCGAGATGCATGCGTTTACGTTGGGAACGATAGCCCAGGCCCACATCCAGAATTCCTGATGATGCTGCCACCTGATCCAATTGGCTGCGAAAAAATTTTGCATTTGCGCCAATTGCGAATCGATTCCACCTGCCGGGCAGTGGTTTGGCAAGACTCAGCGTAAACAACGCATCATTCGCGTTTGCTTCACTGATTGCTGCGTCGCCGGTACTGTTGAAATCGCGCACGCCCTGATAGTAAACACCAGCGGCGAAATTTGTCCCGTAAAATTGCGGCAGGCGTTTGCCGTACGTTAGCGAGAGATTGTAGCTATCGGCGATCCATTCGGTGTAGTTGGTGGCCCATTCCCAGTCGCGCTGAAATGCGATCATCGCTGGATTGGCGTAAAGCGCATGGATGTCATCAATACTACCGGTGTAGGTTGAAGCCATCCCGTTGAAACGCACTCCGGGCATCATTTTCAGGAGTGATCCACTGGCGCGAATTTGCGCCTGCCCATTGATCGGGAGCAGGATTGAAGTTGTTATCAGCAGCAGCGTTAAAATTCCCACAAACCCGATGCTGCGTCTGTCTGAATGAAATTTTTTGTTTTCTATCATCGTCGTATAATCACTTTTTTCCAGCATTCTAATTTTTTGTCTGCGGATTGCAGGGTGATAATATACACGCCGCTTCCGGTGAGTTTGCCGTTGTCCGCTGCGCCATCCCATTCGCGGCGATTAATGCCGGCGTTGAACGACTCGTTGAACAACGTTTTAATTCGATAACCGCTGAGATCAAGCACATCGACTTTGATCGCGTGTGCGGTTTCCAACTCGAAGTTAATGCCAAGGGGAATTCCCCTGTCAGGCTCGAACACGTTGACATCCAATGTGAACAAATCACATGCTTCCCGGAATGCCTGCTGAGGTAAATAAAAGTAAGCAGAACTTGTCGCCATGTTATTCGCGAGTTTTGCCGGGTCCTCATTCGATGCTTTTACCGTGGCGTTATTGATAAATTCGTTTGAACCAGCCTGAATGCTCATTGGTGCAATCACATCAAACGACAGCACCGTTGTCCCGAACGGCGTCATATCGCCAATGTCCCAATAAATTGAATCGTCGGTCACGAGCCCGCTTGCCGGTTGTATTGAGTTCGCTACGGACTGGGTAAGTACAGGATAAAAGTCGGATACTTCAACGTTGCTTGCTGTGATGCCCGATTCATTATGGACGATTAATTCATATGAATATCTTTCATTCGCCGCCACATACCATGTTGTATCACCGGCATCTACACGAAACGAATCAGACATTACTTTCTGAAATGCTGAAATATCCGACAGCGTTCCCGACGGTGTAACAATGGCAAACGCGGTATCGATACTTATAATTTCCGGAAAGCCGGCAGGTAAATTATTCGCATGGACAAATGCAGTATTAATAAATGGAAATCCTGCCAGCGGAATATGCGGGACAACAGTCGCTGCAAATTGGATCGTTGTATCCGATTGGGCAGCGATCGTTCCCAAAGGCCAGTTGATCGTATCACCGGCGGTGAAGGTTGGCCCGTTCATTGAATCGGGGATGATGTCGAACAAAACTGTGTTGAGCGCTGCCATGTCGCCAGTATTGCTTACTCTGAGTGTATAGGTAACTGTTTCGGCTTCGCGCGCAAGCCAGACCGAATCAGTGTTTTGAATGACAAACGAATCGGTTTTCACCGATTGAGTGATGTGAAGTACCACTGCTGTGGGTGTTATCGGAGGTTTCCCATAAATGACGACCATCGTATCGATCGCACTATTATCAGCGAGTTTATTCGGTTGTTCATTTATAGCAGTGACGAAACTTTTGTGGATGAGAGTTGCATTGGCGCGGGGCACGCTGTCGGCAACAGTTATTGCAACAGTAATTGTGGTATCGTGCGACGCTGCTAAATTACCTAGATTCCATTGAAGCGTATCAGCGGTTGAAAAATTGACCCCGCCAATCCAATCGGGAAGCAAAGTTCGAAGCACAACATTCTGGGCAGTCACAACTGATTTGTTTTCAATTCGGTTTATGAGTGAGTAGGTTTTGCCTTGATAGACATACCAACTCGTGTCCGGTCCATTCACGATGAATGAATCCGATCGAATGGTCTGAAAAATGGAAATGTCCGTAAGCAATTCGTTTTGATCGATAATAGCAAACGCTGTATCAACACTCATAATTTCCGGTTGCCCCGAAGGTAAGTTCGCAGCGCGTACAAACGCTGTGTTGACAAGCGGAAATGCGTTAAACGGAATGTGCGGTACAACCGTGGCATCGAACCGGATTGTGGTGTCCGATTGCGCTGCCAGTGTTCCCAAATTCCATCTAACAGTGTCCCCGGCATTAAAATTCAATCCATTCATAGAATCTGCAATGATGTCGTATAATGTAGTGTTAAGCGCGGCAGTGTTACTTGTATTTCGGACTACTAATACGTAAGTTATTGTTTCGTCTTCGCGCGCATACCATACCTTGTCAGAGTTTTGCACTGAAAATGAATCCGTCCGAACGGCTTGACCAATCTGCAGGACTACTGGCTCCGGTGGCGCTTGACCAATGACATAAACGGTATCGATGACGGTGTTGTCAGTGACATTCGCCGGCAGTTCATTTGAGGCGATCACGAAGCTCTGATGAACCAGCGCTAAGCTGTCAGCGGGAACATTCGCTGCCACAGTGACATCAACAGCGATTGTGGTATCACTCAGCGATGAGAGTGTGCCGAGATTCCATGTGAGTGTATCTCCGGCTGATCTATTTGCGCCGGATATGTACGAAGGAAGAACTGTCTTTAAAACAACATTTGCAGCATCCACCGAATCCTTGTTTCCGACATTAATCGAATAAGCATACGTTTCCTGCTCCTGTGCGTACCACGTCGTATCCGTACCGGTCACTATAAATGAGTCGGTTTTGACATTGGTTGTCAGGAAAATATCGGCGTATTTATTCACCATCACCGTTTTCGATGCGACGTTATTTGATGCATCATTATCACAACTCGCACTGATTCCGGCAACATTTGTGAGTGAGATGACATCGTTTTTCAGTATTGGATTCACGGCGACGTTAATTTTAATTACCATCCCCGACATGCCCGGCGCCAGCGAATCAACATACCAGAACAACATATTTCCGCGGGAACTATCCGGTTGCGGGCTTGCTGAAAACAATGAAACACCCGTCGGCAACGTGTCGATGACAGCGATATCGTACGCGGTATTGATGCCTGCATTCGAAAGCTCAAGTGAAAACTGTAAATCATTACCGGCGTCTACTACCAATGGTGTGGACCCCATTGATAATTGCAGATCGTAATCCGGTGTGACGCCCTGGTACTGATATTGAGCGCGTGCTTTGCCGGTTCGACCGGCGTCCGTTACCGTAATATCAACTGTTCGAACATCGCCGTATTCACACGGAGTCGGGGCGATATACGCCATAATGTAAAAATTTTTGATAATTTCCGAGAATTCACGGAAAATCCGGGGGAATTCCACTCCGGAAAGCGTGAACCGGTATTGGCCACCGGTCGAACGTGAAATCAGTGTCAGCACCGCAACGTCAATTTCTTCACCCAGGCCAACTGTATGAATCACAATATTGGCTGCATTGGCTTTGGCGATCAGATCGTTAGGGGTAATTTGAGTATCACGGCTGTTCATGCCGTCGGTGAATACGATGATGCTGCGCCGGAGCGTGGGTTCTGCAATTGTTAGATCGATGGCATCGGAAATGGATTGGTAAAGCGGCGTTCCGAACACAGTGCTTGAGGCATCGATAAAATTATTAAGCGCAGTAGTGTCGCTGGTGAAATTCAGCGTTTTAGTTTCATCAGAAAATCGAATAATCCCGGCGCGATCTTCCGGGCGCATGCCTCTGACAAAGGTGCGGGCGCCCTGTTTGGCCAACTCCAGTTCGGACGGTTGAATGCTCGAACTCTCATCTAATAGCAACATGGTGCTTGTCGGTATAATTGGGATGCTGGTTTCCGTGACTTCTCGAAACAGCGGCGCAGGGCGTTGATCAAACAGATTAATGATTTTTTCCCCCTGGCCTGTCTGATGACGTTCGAGCGCTGACCGAAAGTTGTCGGAAATTCGTTTTCCGTTGGGCGCAATCTCATCCGCGGCTAACCATTGTGATGTGTCTGCCAGTCCGGTGACATGATTACTATTGCTGCCCGAAACGCTGATGAACGTCAGGATCGGGTAGGGGAATGCAGCAATTTTTCCACGGATGGACGTGCTATCGAGAGCAATTTTATTGATGCTAACGTTTAAAGTGTCTGGTGATTGAGCAGTGCCACGTGTGGGATGAAGAAAAGAGAATCCAAGGATAATCCCGGTTATTATCGAAGTGCTATAGCGCCGGTGAAAAACTCCTGGGTTTTTATTCATAATATGATACCTTTTAAAATCGATTCACAGAATGAATCGAGAATGATACAAATGTTTTAAACTAATTTGTACTTCTGAACCACGATGTGTTAGCAGGCTGGACTTATAATGTGTACGATCACTGATAATTCATGCCCTTGAGAGTAACATAAAATATCATCATCAGACTGGAAATGGCGTAAGAATTACAGGTGGTTGCAATCTAACCTTATAATTTTGTCAATAATTGTACCATAATTGTAATATCGATTTCAAACGTATGTTATTTGCTGTTTCTAAAGGAATAAATAATGACTAACCTGTTGTGATGACAACGTCAGAAGAAATGTAAAGAAGACATGTTAATGAGACACTTTTTTGCGGTTCGGAATTTCTATTATTTTTTTCAGAAGATTTAATTCTCAAGAAAATATGAAGATATTCAGTTTAATAGCTATGCAGATCATTCGAAGTTGTCCATTTTAACATACATGAGAAGTGTCTCAAATTAAATATTTATTAATAGGTTCACAACAGGGAAGCAGTGCGGTCGGTGTTAACAGCAGGTGGAAATCTGTTTGAAGTTGGCTATTCAAGTTTGTAGACTTCCGAATCCGTCTAAGGCGGATTCGGAAGTCTCATGTAATTTATAATTGTTTATCGAATAAGCACAAGTTTCTTCGTCGCTGTAAATTTATCCCTGACACTCAGGCGATAGATATAAACACCGCTGGTTAAATCCGAAGCATCAAATTGAATGGCGTATGAATGTGCGTCTTGTCGCTCATCCACCAGGGTACGGATTTCCCGGCCGAGCACGTCGTATACTATTAGTGTTACGTGCCCCGCTGCGTTTAATGTGTAACGAATCGTTGTTACCGGATTAAACGGATTCGGGTAATTCTGTAATAATTCGAACCGATCGGGTGAAGAAACTGTCGGAATATCAACCGCACTGCTTTCATTATCATCCCTGCCGGGTGAGCCGTTTATTTCCAGCGATGCCCGCCACTGGTCGGCAGTGCGCAAATCATCGGTGGGATTCACGGATGTTGGGACCAGCGAATATCCGCTGCCGTCTGCACTGGTCGGCCAGGGATCACGGTCATTATAACGGAGCGTCAGTAACGTATCGTTATCCGCATTGAGTAGCGTAATACGCTCACCACCGTTATCGAGCAAACCATCGTAACGGTCGAACGGCGCAAAGCCGTAACGTTGCTGGAAGTAATACGGGCTGGCTGCCAATACGATAAATTCACCGGCGTTCAATGCGGTTTGTAACGGAAATGCATATGAAATCCCATTCGTAAACCGTACCCCGCTTAAATCCAGCGTCGAATTGCCGATGTTTTTCAGTTCAATAAATTCGTATGACCGGTCATCGATCTCGTCCTGTCCCTGTGGGTGATATTGAATTTCGGTAATTTTAAGATTGAACAATTCGGATGGCAGCATAAATACAATATCGTTTATAGTACTCCATTCGCCAGCGCTTAACACCCTTGCTCGGATGTGCGTGCTATGATGAAGGCGAAATGGCGCTTTATAATCCACTGCACTTGGCGATATGTTGTCACCACTAGTATTGGTATCCTGATTACTACCCCGCAATTCCGCGCTGATAATAAAATCCGTGCTCGATGAACTGGTATTCAACGCCTGGATCGCCATCAAATTCATACCGGCGACCAATTCAGTCATTGCCTGTGAGACATCAAACACTTCCAGGTTGGTTGCTTCATGCCCCGCGCTCGCCTGTGAGTTCCAGACCGGTGATGCCGGTGCGTTAAACTCTGCCATTTTCACGCCGTTGATGTAGGCGATAAAGCCGTCATCATATCGCACATAGAGATTTAGTGAATTGTATTTTTCCAGGTCGGCCTCTTGTACGGTAAATGGTATCCGTACATAACACGACGAATTCGGATCGCTGCCACTTTGGTACATGTAGTTTCTAACATCAAGCGTGATCCATTGGGAATAATCTGAGCCGGTATCATAACCAATGCCGCCGGGAGCGCCCATGCATTCCATCCAATTGTTGTGGTTGAAATTGATATCTGTACGCCAGTTGTCGGTTCCGGCAGCTTTGGGGATGTAAGCCCACTTATCGGTAGCCTCCGGAATGAATACATATTCTGAATTTTGCCCGCCGGATGAATTTGATTCCGCAACCCAGGGATCAGCGCCATCGGTTGTGTAATAAATTGTTCCCATGGTAGCAGACATGCTGAGCATGTCACCTACATTGATTTTATTATCTGAAACCGGTGCATCATTAATTGCAAAAGTTGGCGCAGTTATACTGGGAAACCAACCAGCCTGACGAACCAAATCCAGGAATTTTACTGCCCGACCCGAAAAATACGTATCCGTGATCCAGTTGTACTCTGTTAGCCAGTATTGCTTGTCGTACAAATCATAAGGGCCACCGCTCCACTGATGAACATCACGGCGGTAGTCGCCCCAGCGTGCGGATTCAGCAATAATTGCCATATCGATCTGTTCTGCCAGTTTTATATACCGGGCGCGGCCTGCCTCCGCAGTCAGTGCGCCGCCATTAAAGAAATGTAATTGAATTCGGTCTGCCAACAATCGTTTAAAATTATTATTCTTGAGAAGCCGCTGAAAAAAAGAGCTGAGTGAACCACTGGTGTTAAGATTTAAATTATTGTGATTAACATCTTCCAGAATGTGTTCCGCATCCCAACTAAAGAATTGAAACCCCTTGCCTGGCTCGACTCGATTACGAATCGTCACCCAATTATGCCCATCCCAGTCCCAATTGCCGCCGTAGTAATTAATAAGCATATAATCGATAAAATTAACAACATCCATATAAGGCTCATACGCAGGATTGGGGGTACCATCCGGATTGTTACCTTGAAGTTGCTGGTATATTGCATCGCTGGCAATATTTCCGTTGAGAAGTGAAATCATTTTTTGATATGCTTGCTTATTTCCATCCGTAAGTTCACCATTATCTTTGATGACATCATAATCATCGGCATTGCCGCCCAAATAAGTGGCAGCCCAATCAGCGTCCAGTCGTTCGGTTGGATTATAAACACCCCAGTACATGCCGTTAATATAGAGATTTGCATAATTGCCGTGCCCGGCCGGGTGCCCCATATCATGTTGGGTTTTTTTGGCCCACAAATCGTGAGTAAGCTGACACCGCCGGCGTTCACTGCTGCTAAAATGAAGAAATGTGTTTCCATAAGTGGCTCGCAGGATGAGTGTGTTAAACGAGGTCGCTACATCGTCACCAAATAATGGATAATTGAGCCTGGATGCCCCATATTCACTTCGAAATGCCACACGAAATGAATGTTTCGGTGTTTTTTCCGGCAATCGGCTGGCGCCACCGTGTATTCGTAATCCACAATCGATTTGAAAATCATTTGTCCCGTCAGCGTCAAAATATTCAATCGACACAGGCCGCTCCCAGTCGCGCCCGAGAGGCGTGCCGTCCGGCGCTGGATATATGTAAATACCTCCCGTATCCTGAGCAGTGCTATGGGAGAACAGGTTATCTTTGTCAGTAACTATCGAGATTGTTGGAATTTGTAATAGCGCATCATCCAGGTAATCGGAGTAGCGGGAATCGCGGATAATTTCACGGTCCATTCCATAATCGCCGATCGCATTGCCGGATAAGGTCTGATAGGGTCCCCAGGTATCAGGATATCCCGGCGGATCGTTCGGTTGATTGACGATGTCCGCTAAAAATAGGTAGGTGTGCGTAGTCACCGGACTGGTCAGGAAACCTGATTTTATTGTAATTGCCCGCAACGCGGTCGTGGTGGTGATGGAAATAGCTTCAGTATAGAGTGTCCCGTTGGTTTTGGTAGGGGCGCTGCCATCGGTTGTGTAGTAAATTTGCGCATCTTCCAGTCCGGATGTAATTTCAACATGAAATGGCGCATTGTAAAATCCGTGTTTTTTGCTGAAAACAGGCCGGGGCAGCAATTGTTGATCTTCAAACTGATTTACAGCGCCCGGTGTTGGCAGCGCCGAAAATACATAATCGCCTTCAAAATAGCCATACGACACATTGGATTGCTGTTCGGGAAAGGCCGGATCGAACGCGGTTGTTGCGACACCTTCGGGATTAATCAGCGCCAGGTATTCACCAGAGCCGCTCAGTTTAAAATTGGTGTGCAGTTCCAGGCCGGCAGTCGCCCGATCTTTACCGGATGCAAAAATAACCAGGTAACCTTTCGCTGTTATAGTCACGTGGGGAAATACCCATTTTTCGAGAGTTGCGGCCTCATCTGAAAGTGACCAGCCGTGCAAATCGACAGGAGCATCGCTTGCATTGTATAATTCAATCCAGTCAGAATAGTCGCCATTTTCATCCGCTAGCGTGGTTGTGTTCAGCGCCATAAATTCATTTATTATGACGGATTGACCAAACAGAAAAAAGGGTGTAGCCAGTACGAACATAATTGATAACAGAAACCATTTGGAGTAGTGAGTTGCAGAAGTAACACGTTGTTTCATGAATAACCCTCTTTGTATTAATTTGAGATTGCGTATGGATTCCAGGAGCTATTTTTCAGGAAGGCTGTTAAATGTAGTCATTTTTCAATCGGAACGATTTTCGATGTTCCGGAGATTTTGGAAATCAAAACAGCAATCGTTATTAAATAATTTCGGCTGGTTTAAATAAATCTGAAAGTTACATGGCAGTTTGTGTTTGTTCTTGATTTAAATGACTGAAATAGTAATAAACTTGATGATAAAATTGTTCATGTCATTATACAAAATGGCAGGAATAAATGCAAGGGAAATAAAAACTGCCATGAACGGACAGAGCGTGGAATTGGTATGGATTTCTCGTTATACCAAGTTGTACTAAATTCATTATCCTTGAAAAAAACGACTTCAGCCAACACATGAAAAATGTGGCTGAAGTCGCCGTAACAGATATATTAACCACTAACACTCACCAGACACTATTCTGCTCATCCCTGCATTCTATTGCACTTGTACCAATGCTTGCAATACATTCGATTGCCTCGAATCCAGTTTAGGACCAGGCTGACGGCCGCCGACGGAAATTTCAAATTCGCCGGGCTGAATTTCCCGTTTGAATGCTTCGTTGATGACAGAAAAATCATTTGGCTGCAATACAAACGACACTGTTTGGGTTTCTCCCGGCTGTAAATTGATGCGTGTGAATCCTTTCAGTGATCGAATCGGTACAGGAACTGTTGCTGACTTGTTAGCGAGATAAAGCTGCACCACTTCATCGCCGGCTAATTTTCCGGTGTTTTTTACATCCACGGAAACGGTCACCTGATCACCGGCTTTGCAGGTCTTGTTGGCAACCAGATTATCATATTGAAAAGTTGTGTAGCTCAATCCATACCCGAACGGGTATAGTGGCTCGCCTTTAAAGTATCGGTAAGTCTGATTGATCATGTGATATTCTTCAAACGGCGGCAGATCGTCCACGGATTTGTAAAATGTCACCGGCAAGCGGCCGCCTGGATTGTACTTGCCGAATATCACGTCGGCAATTGCCGTGCCGCTGGCTTGTCCCGGATACCATGCTTCGATGATCGCGGGAATATTCTCGTTCTCCCAATTCACTGCCAGCGCGCTGCCATTAAGCAGTACCAGCACGATGGGTTTACCGAGCGTGTGGATCGACTTTATTAAATCTTCCTGTACTTCCGGCAGATCGAGACGAGTGCGGTCGCCGCCGCGGAAACCTTCAATTTTAATGCGCATTTCTTCTCCTTCGAGCCGGGAGGTCAGTCCCATACACATAACTACCACATCGGCTTTTTGGGCTGCGTCAATTGCCTTCTGTTTTAGCAGATCGATGGGTTCATACCACACTAGTTGTACCTGGGCATCTGCATACGATTCGGATGCATCCACTTTAATATCGTATTCTTTCCCGGCCTTTAATTCAATTTTATCGGAAGCAACCAGCCGGGGATCGGCAAATTCGTTGAAAAAGTGGTATCTGGTAGTTGCAATTTGTTTCCCATCCAGATAAATTTGCGTGTTACATGTGCTGATAATGCCCAATTGATATGTACCGTTATGATCGGGTTTAAGTTTGCCTGTCCAGTGCACGCTGAAATTATCGTCGTCCATATCTGCGCGCGGAGCGGCGTCGTACCAGTTCGCATCAATATTTTTCACGGTGGAAGTATAAAGTGGCTTGCCCTTGTATTCCTTGTTCGCGAAAAATTCAGCCTTCAATCCCTGTTGGCCAGTGTCGGTGAGTAAAAATTCTGATGGAATAACGTGATAGACTGGCATCCCCTCGGCCAATTCGCAGCCCTGTTCGTACAAGACTTTTATATTGGGAGACACTGCTTCGCTGATGCCACGCAACGGCGTGACCGGATCAGATGGAACCCCGTTATAATTTCCCAACAGCATTAGCCATTGGTCAGAATTAGGGCCGATGACGGCAATGGTATTGATTTTTGATTTATCGAGCGGTAAAAGGCCATCGTTATTTTTGAGAAGCACAATACTTTCGCGCGCGGCCTTTAGCGCCAACTCCCGGTTGGCCTGGCAATCCAGCGTTTCATAGGGAATTTTGGCATACGTTACCAAATCGTCCGGATCGAACATTCCCAATTTGAAGCGAGCAGTAAATAATCGTTGGACAGCAACGTCAATATCCGCTTCAGAGAGCAGGCCTTTTTCCACGGCTTTTTTCAGACTCTCATATGTCCGGCCACAATTCAAATCACATCCGGAGATTACGCCCAGCGCGGCAGCTTCCTCAGAAGTTTTTACAAGCTTGTGGTTCAGGTAAATATCATTAATCGCGCCGCAGTCAGAAACTATATAGCCGTTAAAATTCCATTCCTGTCGTAAAATGCGGTTCATCAAATGATCACTACCGCAACACGCCTCGCCATTGTAACGATTGTAGGCACACATTGCCGAATATGCCTTGCCATCTTTAATTCCCATCTCAAATTGCGGGAGATACGTTTCGCGGAAGTCACGTTCATCGGTGAGAGCATCAAACGTATGACGTTCCGGCTCCGGACCGTTGTGAACAGCGTAGTGCTTCACCGTAGCGATGGTTTTGAAATATTTTGGGTCATCACCTTGAAGTCCTTTAATAAATTGCACTGCCATTTTGCCTGTCAAATACGGATCTTCGCCGTACGTTTCCTGACCCCGTCCCCAACGCGGATCGCGGAAAATATTGATATTGGGCGACCACATCGTCAATCCCTGGTAACGGTTGCGTTTGCCTCTGCGGATGAATTCGTGATGCTTGGCGCGGGCTTCATCGGAGATAACGGTGGAGAGGCGGAACATCAACTCCTGATCCCACATTGCTCCCAATCCAATTGCCTGGGGAAATACCGTCGCCAGTCCGGCGCGGGCCACACCGTGCAGCGCTTCGCCCCACCAATCGTATTGGGGAACGCCTAACCGGTCGATCGCCGGTGCGTCATTCATCATTTGACTGATTTTCTCGTCGAGGGTCATTTGGCTGACTAAATCATTGGCCCGTTGTTCAAAGCTCAGTTCGGGATTGAGCCACAGGAATTTAGTTGCGTCTTGTTGAGCCATTGTAAAACTCGCGTTTAAATACATAATTAAACCAACGATTACGGTTGGGAATACATGATACGTTTTCAAACTGTTCGCCATTTTTAATATCCTCATAAAAAGAATTTACACGTTTATATCTGTTTTATCTTTTGTTATCGGTGGGCAAAAAAATAATTCAGGTAGAATGAGCTGAAATAATATATCACTTTTTTCAATCGATCACATACGGCTTGCGCATCGGCCGCGACAACATACTGTTTGCTTCTTCATCATTTTTAAACCGCTCTGTTTCCGGATCCCAGAATAGTTTCCGGTTCAGTTTCATTGCGATGTGATGAAGCAAGCAGGCGGAACAGGCGCGGTGACCGACTTCAATCGGCGAAATTGGTGGCGTGCGCGTTTTAATGCAATCGAGCCAATTGCCATGTTGATCATCGCTCACGTACAGATGAATTTCGTTCGGTCCGATTTCCGATGTGATGATCTTCGGATCGCTGGCATCCAGTGGTTTCACGCCATTTGCATCCGGCACAGGATCGCTGGCAGTGGCGCGGTAATTTCCGCGCGTCACGAAAATCCAGCCATCGGTGCCCTCGAATTTTATCCCGTTGGGCAATTCATTGCTGACAACCATATGAACACCATTGGCGTAATTGGCCTCGGTTCGGAAAATCCCGTGCACGTCCCACAAGCCACTGGTGGGAAATTCGGCGGTGCCCCATACCTCGATTGGGCCGGTGTATTCGGTATCCATCGCCCAGTGTGCGGAATCGATATGATGCGCGCCCCAGCCGGTAATCATTCCGGCGCCAAACTGTTCGCAGCGCAACCAGCCCGGGCGGCTGTAATCGTGCTGCGGATGGACGCGCTTTTCGGTGTAATAGACATAGGGAGTGGAACCCAGCCACATATCGTAATTCAAATTTTGTGGAATCGGCATCTCCGGCTCGTCATCACCGGATGGATCGCCCGGTAAACCGACGTACACGGTTTTCAACTTGCCGATCCGGCCGTTGCGCACTAATTCGGCGGCGTAGCGGAATTGCGCCCACGAACGCTGCTGACTGCCGATTTGCAGGATGCGATCGGTTTGCTGAACAGCTTTGCTCAACGCCCGGCCTTCGGCAATCGTTAATGAGGCAGGTTTTTGCAGGTAGACATCTTTGCCCGCCCTAACCGCGTCGATCCCGATCAGTGCATGCCAGTGATCCGGCGTGCTGATGAGCACCGCATCGATCTCCTCGTTCTGAAGCAACTCGCGATAATTATGATACACTGTTACGCCATCAAACGCAGCGCCAGCCTTTTGCGAGTAATATTGATTGACCAGCGTCTTGGCATCGTCTGCGCGTTTTGTATCCAGATCACAGACTGCCACAAGCTGAGCATGGTCGTACTTCCACGTATCCGGCATATCGTGCCCCCGGGAAATCCGGCCTGTGCCAATCGCCCCGACCGTGATGCGATTGCTCGGCGCATTCTTCCCAAACACGCTGGCAGGCACAATCGTCGGAAAACTGCTTAACGCTAGCGATGACGCGATCGCTGATTTCAGAAATTTTCGTCGTGAAAGTTGTGGCATTTCTTTCTCTTCTTAATATTTTCTGCACCTGATGAGTGATTCTAAATTTCAATGCTGTGAAAAGGTGATCTGTGATCAGTAATCAATGGTCGGTCACAAAAATTTACGGATAACTGATCACCGATCACCGATTACTGCGGTAACATGTGGTTCGGCAAAGCCTTGCCAGGCAGCCTCTGCTTTTTCTTTTGAATAGTGATTATTGAACACAAGAAACCGGTATTTCAGACAGTAGCGTCCGCCTGGCTCAAGCGCCCAGTCCATATTTCGCATCGGCCAGAAGTTGGTGTATACATCGCCGCGCTCGTTCATGTTGACCGGCCAGACGCGCATCGGTTCGGGATGATTGTAATTAGTGGGGCAAGACATCATTACTGCGCCGGCATAAGCGTTATCGACTTCACCCTGAACAATGCACCAGCGTGCTCTGTTGCCATCGGCATCGAGCCGTGTCCGGCCTTCGGATGTTAGAATTTCGCTGTTGTCCTTATTCCACTGTTCCGTGGCGCGCCATCCCATGCCACCGTAACGGTATTCCAGCAGTACCACCGGGCTCTCGCTGGCACAGCTTAATTCAATCGTGATATCAACGATATATTCATCGCGGCCATTCGGATTATAGACACGCACCGTTTGCAATTCGTTCAGTGCTGCTTTTTTACTGCCATCGTGCTTGAAAGCGATGTGCTCCAGCAACGCCCGGAATTCACCAAAAATCGGTCCGTTTTCAATTGCAACAAAATTGACGAACCGACCGGTACCGAGCCGGTCTTTCAGATTCCAGAAATCAACTGTGTCTGCTTCAAACAACACCCGCGCCCATGAATTCCATATGCCGTAGTGATGGTAGTGATCCGGCGGTTGAATGCGTGTGAGAATTTGCCCATGTGGCGACCACAATGGATGGATAAAGCCGCTGCGTCGATAGACAGAGTCGATTCCGGCTGGAGGGTACATCGTCGCGTATCGGTACCCCAACAGGTTTTGTTTTCCCGCATGAATAATGAGTGTGCCATCCTCACGTGTCGCTTCAACGAGATTTTCGTCCGGGATGGCATTTCCTTGTGTCAATTCATAAACACGGTTTATAGCTGGATTTGATTTTGAATTAATAATCCAATGCAGAATGCGATGTTCACCGTGGCTTATCTGAAAGGCAACCGGAATTAATTTATCCCCAATTCGTTCCGACAGAATTAGTGTGGAATCGGGGACGAAAGTAATTTCATCAAGGTTAATTTCAACCGGGATATTTAGGCCGTATGTCGGTTGAGTCAGAGACGTGGTGAATGTGGCGATGGGTTTGCTGAAGCCGGATCCTGAAATAGTAGTAATAGCTGCTAATAGATAAAGAAATTTTCTTATCATCCGTTTTCCTTTGTTATGAAATTGGATGGATAAATAGAATTTATTGTTATTTATATTTAAGAATGTTCATGATGAACTACACAAATATCCAGCTACACCATTATAGTGATATTAATTGGACAGGCTGGGAGATACACAAGAATAAACAATCTGTTATTGAGAATGAAAGTGAAACTTCCTACGCAAAATTAGGTCTATTGCATTTAGGCATATTTCGGACATGACTCAGTTATAAAATTCACTAAATCAGGTTATACCATTGAAGAAAGTTCAGAAGATGATTATTCGTTTTAGTTGATTTGTTGGGAGCAGCATTTAATTTTCCAGTGCATTCTCCGCATTACTCGTGGTCACCGCAATTATTTTCCAGCCATCGTTTTCCTTATTCCATACGCGCATGAACCGGTACTTGCCGGTCAGCGGTGTTTTATCGATTTTTCCCTCGATTGTGCTGATTCCTGTCACTATCGCACTGTTATCGTGCATGAATATCAATCGATTATGCACATCAATTTTTGATAGCTTGAAATTAGGATTGCAGAAATCCTCCATCAATCTTTCTTTACCCCAGGTGGAACCATCAGAACCAAGAAAAATATATTTCCTGGAAAAAATTTTGCCAAGAAAAGACAATTCCCCTAATCGCATTGCCTGCAACAGTCTTTCTTCAAGTTGCTGGATTTCTGAATTTAAAACAGAGGCATCTAACAACATACGATTTTTCCTTTATTTGAATTTTCTTGATCTATGATTCCTGAAACCTGATTGCCTGATTATTCCCGCGTGCGCTCCCCTTTTACAATGCGCCAAATGCCCAACGGATTTTCGTCCTTTAACTCAACGGGAAGTAATGCATCAGGAAAATTCTGATAGCAAACTGGTCGGGTAAACCTGAAAATCGCTGCCGTGCCCACCGATGTAAAGTGACTATCCGTGGTTGCCGGAAACGGTCCGCCATGAATCATCGAATGACACACCTCGACGCCGGTCGGATAGCCGTTGATGATGAGGCGTCCCACTTTCCGCTCGAGAATTGCAATCAGATCAGCATAATTTTTCAGGTCATCCTCGGTGGCATGTAGCGTTGCCGTCAGATGGCCCTTTAGATTTTGAGCCGCCTTGATCAGCTCGGATTTTTCATTAGCCGTAATTGCAAGTGTCGACGGTCCAAAAATCTCTTTTTCAAGCTGACTGTTTGATAGAAAATTTTGGGCATTGGTTGTCAGTAATTGTGGTGTGCCGCGGTAGCCGGATTCGTCGGATGTGCCCTGAGCAGCCGTTTTTATGCCGGATTGTAAACTTGCTTTGGCAACGCCGTTTTTGTATGCCTGGTGGATACTCTGTGTCAGCATGGTCGCCGCCGGACTAACGCTGAAATTGTCGGCTGTTAGTTTTTGAAATTGCGTCGCATCATCGGATGCTTCCATGAATACCAGGCCGGGATTGGTACAGAATTGTCCAACACCAAGCGTCACGGATGCGGTTAAGCCATTAGCAATATCGGCCTTGCGTTCGCTCAGCGCGCCCGGCAGAATGAACACCGGGTTAGTGCTGCTCATTTCGGCATAAACGGGAATTGGTTCCGGGCGTCTGGCTGCAGCGTCGTATAGCGCCTTGCCACCCTTAAATGAACCAGTGAAGCCAATTGCTTTAATCAATGGATGATTAACAATAGCTATGCCAACATCCGTTGATGGGCCGTGCACCATGGAGAATGTACCATTCGGCATATTAGTGCGGCGAATCGCGTTCACAATTGCGTCTGCCACTAATTCGGACGTCCCCGGATGTGCGGGATGCGCCTTCACCACTACTGTACAACCGGCAGCTAATGCCGAGGCTGTGTCGCCGCCAGCTACGGAAAATGCTAACGGAAAATTACTCGCTCCAAACACGCCAACCGGTCCCAGCGCCTTTTGCATGCTGCGGATGTCCGGCTTGGGAGCAGGGTGGCGATCCGGTTCCGCCGGATCAATCCGCGCGTCGACCCACGAACCTTCCCGTAACAAACTGGCGAACAGTTTGAGTTGATTGACTGTCCGTCCGCGTTCGCCGGTCAGTCGCGCAGCCGGCAGGCCGGTTTCCTGAATACAGCGTTCGATCAATGTATCGCCGATGGCCATGATTTCGTCAGCGATGGCTTCAAGAAAGGTTGCGCGTTCGTGTCCGGATGTTTTGCTGTACACCGGAAACGCCGATTCTGCTTTTTGAATGGCAGCATCAATTTCCTGCGCGGTTGCCTCGTAAAATTGGGGTAACAATTTTTCTGTCGTGTCGGGATTTACAGCTTGAAACGTCATCTGGCCGCTTGCCGAGTGTTCATTTCCGATAAAATTTTGTCCGGTAATTTTCATAATTTATTCCACAGTATTTATTAATGTGCCAATTGGTTGGACAGTAATGTGAATTTCATCACCACTTTTTAATGTAATTGTATTCGGAGGTACAACACCTGTACCAGTCATCAGCAAGCTACCAAACGGAAACGTGCATTCGCGATAAAGAAACGTTACCAATTCATCAAACGTCCGTTTAATTTGGCTGATTTGCACGTTACCGGTGAAAATAGAATTGTCATCGCGATGGATTTCCAGGTAAATTGTCGTGTCTGGTGGAAGCGGTTCTTTAGTTACATAAACGCACGGCCCGAGCGCCGCACAGCCGTCATACGTTTTGGCCTGTGGCAGGTAAAGCGGATTTTCGCCCTCGATGCTGCGGGAACTCATGTCGTTGCCGATTGTGTAGCCAACAATTTTTCCGGTTGATGTAATCACCAGCGTCAACTCAGGTTCCGGCACATCCCAGGATGAATCTTGCCGGATGCGAACTTTGCCGCCGGAACCGACAATCCGGTTGGCGTTGGCTTTGAAGAATAGCTCCGGCCGTTCCGCTTCGTAGACATGCGCGTAAAAATCACCGCCGCCGGCAGCTTTCGATTCTTCCTGCCGTCCCAGTTTACTGTTGTAGTACGTCACCCCGCTGGCCCATAATTCTTGTGATAGAATTGGTGGCTCCAACTCGGTTTCGATTAGTCGCTTGCCATTTTCGATCGAAGTTAAGGATGAAGTTAATCTCTGGACGCTGTTGAACAGGTGATCATCATTGATGACCGAATCCCAGTTTTCATGCTCTAAATAATATTGTTTGGTGTCCTGTTCAAGAAGTATGCCGGTTTTGAGTTTGTAAATTTTCATGGTGAATTGGTTATATTTGTGCTTGCTTGTAATCGTTCCGCCAGTCTCCGGCGGAGCGGGCAAATTTTGAATGTTGAATTAAAATATTCATTCAAAATTCAACACTCAACATTCAATATTAAAAAACAGATTCGTGTTCTATCAAGAAATAATCGAATACAAAATAAACAGAAATATCGCCCCCGATGTACCGAGAATAAATGTTCCCAAGCTATAAAGCCGGTATCCGGTTTTAACATCCATGCCTGAAAGTTGAGTCACGACCCAGAAAAAGCTGTCGTTGGCGTGGGAAAATACAGCCGATCCAGCGCCGATTGCGAGCACCACGATTGCTTTCTCAATTTCTGATGTGAATCCCAGTGTGCCCATCATCGGCATCATGATGGAAGCGGTGGTGATGAGGGACACGGTCGACGATCCCTGTGCAGTTTTAATTGCTGCCGCCAAAAAGAAGGGCAACCAGATGCTCAAATGCACGTTTGCCAGCGTATCGCTAAGAATGTCGGCGATGCCGGAATTTTGCAGCACTTTACCGAATATTCCACCGGCGCCGGTGATCAGAATAATCGATGAGGCGTCGCGCAATGCTTTGCCAACCCAGCCGGAGGTAGAGAGCATGGCAGAGTCAAGTTTTTTCGGTAATAACAGCGCCAGGAACACCCCAATCAGAAGCGCAACAAACGGTTCTCCAATGAATGACAGGAATGCGAATGCAGAGTCGGTTTCGGGATCAATTATTGAGCTGGTAATTGATTTTAACAGGATCAGAAGAATCGGCACAAGCACAGGAAGCGTGGCTTTGAAGGCTCCTGGCGCGTTTTTGGTTCGTTTTTCTATTTCAATATCCGAAATATCCGGATTTGGATCGATGTAAGTACGGGCGGCATACTTTGTGGCGAACAATATGCCGACGCTGAGCGCTAATGCGCTGATAAATAAACCCAGTAGTACGACCAGTCCCAGGTCAGCATCGAGAATACCGGCCGCAGCAATCGGGCCCGGTGTGGGTGGTACTAATGTATGGGTCGACATCAATCCCAGGCTCAGCGCGACTGCCGACCCGGTAATGGAAATTCCGGCTTTCTTTGACAGACTTTTATTGATGGGGGAGAGCAAGATAAATCCACTGTCAGCAAATACCGGAATCGATACAAAATACCCGATCATCCCCATTGCTGCTGGCACCCGATTGCGACCAATCAGCCGAATAACGCGTTCGGCCAGCGTATAGGCGCCACCGGAATTTTCCAGAAATGCCCCGATGATAACGCCCAAAATAATGATCAGCCCGATTTTACCCAATGTCTGGCCGAATCCGTCATTCACGGAACTGATAATTAAGTCCAATGGCATTTTCGTGAGAAATCCGTACAACAGCGCCACCAGTAAAAGAACGATAAACGGATGCACGTTCAGTTTTGTCGTGAGTACGATTATAAAAACGACACTTAACAACAAGTAAAGGACGGCTATAGGCATCGGTTTCCACTTTTGTATGAACAGTATTTTATTGTGTTGGAAACGTGCTACGCACTATAGAAGTGCGTAGCACGTAATGATTCCCTCCTTAAGGAATCGCTTTATATTTGATAATAAAAAAAAATCGCTTCAATTCAAATTTTAGCATTCAACACTCAAAATTCAATTAGTGTAAATCCCGTTTCACTTCCGAACTGGATTTCCCGACCAGAATATCCAGATCAGCGCCTTTATCTGCTTGTAAGACGTGCTGCAAATAAAAGCTGACATACCCGCGTGTCGCCAGCGGTTCCGGCGCTACCCAGGCAGCTTTCCGGCGTTGCAGTTCGTCATCGCTGATTTTCAGGTTCAGCGAACGATTGGCCACATTGAGTTCGATAATATCGCCGTTCTGCACCAACGCCAGCGTGCCTCCAATAGTGGACTCCGGCGAAACGTGCAGTACGACGGTACCGTAAGCGGTGCCGCTCATGCGGCCATCGGAAATTCGCACCACGTCTTTTACACCTTTCATGATAAGTTTCTCCGGCAGATCGACATTTCCAACTTCGGGCATGCCGGGATAGCCTTTTGGTCCGACGCCTTTGAGTACGATCACGCTATTCTCGTCAATCTCCAGATCGGGATCGTCAATGCGTGCGTGGTAGTCTTCGATATTTTCGAACACCACTGCTTTGCCGCTATGCTTCATCAGTTTTGGTGTGGCTGCCGATGGCTTGATCACCGCGCCATTCTCGCACAAATTCCCCTTGAGCACGGCAATGCCAGCGTTTTCCTGTAGCGGTTTTTCAATCGGGTAGATAACATCGCGATTGTAGCAGGGCGCGTCCGCGTAATTTTCGTCGAAGGTTTTACCATTGGCGGTAATCACATTCCGGTGCAGTCGATTGCCGAGCTCTTTCATCACGACCGATAAACCACCGGCGTAAAAGAAATCTTCCATCAGATATTTGCCGGATGGCATCAGATTGACCAGTAACGGAATATGACTGCCCAATCGATCGAAATCTTCCAATTCAAGCTTGACACCAATGCGTCCGGCAATCGCTATCAGATGAATAATCAGATTGGTGGAACCGCCGACTGCGGCGTTTACGACAATCGAATTTTCAAATGCCCCGCGGGTGAGAATTTTTGAAAGTGTAAGATTTTCACGCACCATGTCGACAATCCGGCGACCGGATAAATGCGCCATCACTTTTTTGCGGGCATCCACAGCAGGAATCGCCGCCATGCCCGGCAGAGTCAATCCCAATGCTTCCGCCATAATTGCCAGTGACGAAGCTGTACCCATGGTGTTGCAATGGCCAGCGCTGCGCGACACACAAATTTCGGCTTCAAGCATGTCATCGGGCGTCCAGTCTTCCTTTTTGGTCTTTTCTTTGATCATCCAGTTAAACGAACCGGAGCCAATTCGCTGGCCGCGAAAATAACCGTTGAGCATAGGTCCACCAGGGACGATGATGGTTGGTAAATCTACACTGCATGCACCCATAAGTGTGGACGGCGTTGTCTTGTCACAGCCGGTCAGTAATACCACGCCATCGAGCGGATTCGCGCGGATCGATTCTTCCACATCCATGCTGGCGAGGTCGCGGTACAACATGGTCGTTGGCCGCATGATGGTTTCACCCAGCGACATCACCGGAAATTCCAACGGGAATCCGCCAGCTTCAGCAATACCGCGTTTGACAATCGCTGCGAACTCGCGTAAATGCCCATTGCATGGCGTCAATTCCGACCAGGTATTACAAATCCCAATCACCGGGCGTCCGCGAAAATAATCGTCGGGATAACCCTGATTGCGCATCCACGAGCGATGAACAAATCCCATTTTAGTAAGCCCGCCAAACCATTCCTGACTTCTGAGTTTTTGTTTATCTTTCATAATGTTTCCGATATTCTCAATTAATAATTATGTGATACTATAAATTGTTTCGGTCGCGATTTAGTTGAAGCAAACTATTGATTAAATTACAAGTTTTGATAGATACCAGGTATTTTAAATGCTCTGCAAAACACAGGAAAATTCCCGGTGTTCAATAGAGTTAGAAGTAGGCTTTGAGAAAACGTCGTAATTGAGATGAGTTGGAGTATGAAGAAAATGCAAACAATAGGTCGAATTTTATATTGCATGCGGAACTGCTCCCGGATTTGGAACATTTCTGACTAAAGCGATCAGTCCGCTCAGAAAAAATGGCGGAATTTCAATCTGCCCAATAAAAATGGCGGATTTTCAACCCGCCCAGGAAATATAGCGGATTTTCAACCTTCAGCCATTAGCTAAGAAAATGGCGTGTTTGGGTGAATTGATTGATTATTTCACATTTATGTAGAATTCAATGTAACTATACGAGCAGTGCGTTGCCTGAGCTTGTCGCAGGCAACGCTTCCACACAATATTGCTTGTTTGTCGGCTTCGACACCGTTCGTGCCGCGAACAACGGCGACACGCCGGTGCGAGACAGCAAGCTCAGCCGACGGCTAAATCCGTGCCCAACCTGAATAGTTACAATTTAATATGTCGAAAAACCAGGTATTTTTAAAATACCTGGTTTGATGCCTCACAAGAACTTAAGAAAAATTAAATAGTACATTAAAAAAAATGATATCAACTATTCTCCAACTGGCAAATAGATTCTAAAATTCCCGCTTACTTGCAGCATTGCCAGCATATAAAGCATGCCGTCGTAATATCGTCCTTCGCCTTTGGGAATGGGTAAATCCCATAATGCCTGCACAAATTCCTTGCGATGTTCACTGGTGGCTGCCAGGCAGGCGACGGCATTCATAGCCGTTAGCCCCGAGCTGCGGTCTTTGGTCAGCCGTTTTCCATCAAGAGAGTATTGATTTACATAACTGTCAAGGCCTTCCGAATGGAAAAAATCAAGCAGCCGATTGCATTCACCGATCTGCCAGTCATCTTTACCAAACCATGAGTAATCCATGCCAATATTCATCGCAACACGCCAGGCATCGTAACGAAAATCGCCATGACCGCCATGCCAGGGATCGACCGGGGAGCCGTCAAAATGTGCGTAATCAGGCGCCAGTCCGGTTTTCGGATGAACGGTTTTTTTGAAAAATTCCCGGCTCGTGGCAGCACATGCGTTCCAGAAATCGTTTTCCTTATCCGCCCACTTTGCCCAAAGCTCATAAAAATGGGGGAGATGGTAGGACGGATCTGTGAAATCATCAGCATTTCCCACCGGCACAAATACGACTTGTTTTTCCCGGCGATTAAACATATTGGAAATAGTATTGTCATCATTCGCAACTTCAGCTTTGGAGAGCATGGCATCGAGCAGTGCTTGTGCTTCGGTTTTGTAATTATAAATGCCCTCGCCGTCGCCCCAACGTGCAGATGCAAAAATTAATGCCATTGTGAACCACTCTTCGCCGTCCGCAGCGGAATTGGGATCGAGAATCGTGCCATCGGTTTTGAGCTGCCACGCAAAATAGTGGTTGCGCTGCCCGGTTTTATGTTGCATATATGTCTTCGCCCATTTCCACAGCCGGTCGAATTCAGTCTTTTTATCAAGCTGCACGGCGATCATCATGCCGTACGACATGCCTTCAGTACGAACATCATGATTCCAGATATCTTTAATGTAAGCCATGTCCGGCTCAACCGGATAATAGACTCGCTCGGTTTCATCATCGCCATAAAAAAGCTGATCCCAACTAGCCTCAACTCTTGCACGGACAAGTACCTCAGATTTCTCAAGAATTTCCGTAAACAGATTCGGATAATCACGCGTTTTAGATGCGGCTTTTTGATTTGTCGATTCTGCGTTTTTATCGAACGAAAAACCAGAATTAACAGACATGCATACACATACCAAAATCACCAAACTAAATGCACAGAACCCATTCATTCGAATCACCTCACACAATAACAATGAAATTGAAAATAAATGATTCAATCATCTGCTCGGCAATGTTTTAAACCGGCAGAATACAATCACGTTGCTTACATTCAACATCGGTTTATTATTTTAAAATATAACTCTGGATTTTTAAATCGATACTATCATAACAACATGACATGAATTACAAAGAACAAATCAATTAATCTTTAATTTTCAAGATTGGTTAAATAATTACTGAACCGTTTCAAATCAATTCCAAAAAAAATACCGTTTGGTATTTCTACGTTCTTTGTAAATAAGTAAAATTCTTTGAAAAAGTCAAGCCGAAATTTAAATAAGTGATTGTTTCACAATCGAGAAACAGTGCTTCAATTACGATGACACGAAATGAATATTACAACAAATTGGTTTGTAACGTGTAGAATGTATAATAAATGTGAAACGATTCAATAATAGTTTGGGAAATGGAATGCGTACAATGGTCTTAATTTTTTTTAAATCCTTTTGCAAATTCGTGCATCTAATGATTTGAATAGACAAAAAGAGAGTTTTCCAGAAGCGTATTATCAGGGGAATTAGTGATATCAGGGCGATCCGGATACCAGGAACAAGAAAGTTAAATATGTAAATCATAAAAAATGGAGTTAAAAATGGCTGAGCATCTGACAAAACAGACTTTTTTAGAAAAAGTGTTCAATTATGAGAAGAATCGGGAATGGAAATTTGAAGGTGAATTGCCGTGTGTGATTGACTTTTATGCTGACTGGTGTGGACCCTGTAAAATGGTAGCGCCGATTATTGAAGACCTTTCCAAAGAATATGACGGCAAGGTAAATTTCTACAAAGTAGATACCGAACAGGAACAGGAACTGGCTGCTGCCTTTGGCATTCGCAGTATTCCGTCATTGCTGTTTATTCCCAAAGATGGTAAACCGCAAATGGCAGCCGGCGCATTTCCGAAAAACACCTTTGTGGAAGTGATTGAAAAGGAATTGTTGAATAATGTGTCCGATACAGCGTCGGTGAATTAAGCATTGTCTCATATGAATGATTTAAATTTTTAGAAGCTATAATGAGAAACGTGTACGTGTTCACAGTCATTTGGAATGCGAACGTGCTACGCACTTTTATTCGTATAAATTTAACTTATATCTCAGATGCTAATACATTTGCTTAGGGTTATAAGTGCGTAGCACGTTTAGCCCCTGTGAACGATTACTAAAACGTCTGTAATTGAGATTACAGGCGTTTTTTGTTTATTTCATCAGTACAAATTTTCGTGTGGCAACAAAATTGCTCATTCGCAATTGGTACAGATATATTCCACTGGCCAGTGAAGAACCATCATATCCTATTCGATATGTGCCTGCAGATTGACGTTGATTAACTACGGTTTCTATTTCCTTTCCCAGAACATCATAAATCGTAAGCGTCACTAAATCCGTTTGCGGGATGGTATAGCGAATCGTCGTTGCCGGATTAAACGGATTGGGATAATTGGGAAACAGTGCAAATGCTCCCGGCGTTGTATTCGGTTGATCAAACTCCACGGGGATACCGGCAAGATTCACGCCTTCCAATTCAAATGTTGCTTTGTAATAGGAAGATGTGGCGTGCTCTTTGTGAAGTGGCAAAGCAAATGACGTTATGCCGTCTTTGTAGGCAGCCGTAGTAGCTTCAATATTCTTAAACGCCGCGGGTGGAACGCCTGTATAGATATGCAATTGTGCTGACGTGGCTGCGGTAGATGAATAATAACCGGTAATTTTGTTACCATTGTAATTCAGTATGATGCAACCGGGAATTCCATCGTTGGAGAAAATCGGGATGCTATTAAACACAATTTGTGTAGCATTTTGAGCGAGCACGAATTTGGGTGCAGCATGGGAGGCCGTTAATTTAGCAAAAAAAATGTTGGCGTCGATGGACATTTCCTTGACTTCAACCGAAGGACAGCACATGGTGAAAAATGACGGCTCGTTTTGCACAATGATGATATTATCATCATTCCCGATGACCAGTTTTTTCGTGACATTAAGCGCCACCGATAAATCCTGAATGTGTGGCAGAACAGCGTTTGCAGCACCGGGCTGGACAATGCTTAAAAATCGATCTGTTTCTGTGTGCGCCAGTGTAAGCCGGGCAGTCATTACTTTATGATTTTCGATGGATTTCCAGGCATCGGCGTGGGTATCATCCTCGATGGAGATGGATTCACGTCCGCTCACCGTGGTAACGTACGCTTTCAGTTGCGATGCACGTTGTCCGTCCCCGATATTATTCCAGACAATTTCATTCGGCGAATCGCCGGTCTCTGTTTGTTGTTGATGGCCGTGCAAACGCCAAATGAAATTTTTTGGGGCGCCGTGATCGTTGGTCACACGATCCACAATGATAAAATACGGATCGGTCGACGGATCATTATCATAGGCATAAGAACGATCGTAAATGACGTGGCGTGTGGTATTCGGACCAATTAAAACAGGATTTGTATTTTCGGGATTGGTGCTTTCGCGAATGCTGATTTCCAGATAATCAATATCACCAATACTGATGTAATTTTCAATGTACGCATCCAGATCGGGAGCATTAATGATGCTGTATGTCTGATTGATTAATTCTTCATTTTCGATAGCGATGCGGTTGTGATCGCTGGCTTTGTTGAATAAATCATGGTTGCCAAATTGATCGTACCCACTATCAAGCGCCAGCACATCGGAACCACGGGCGATGATAAAACTGGTCGCATCCGCCTGTTCGTGGGACATGCCCCATTTCCGCATATCATCGTGCTCGCCGATGAGTGCCATATAGGTGGCATCCGGCGACCAATCGGTGCGTAAAATTGCCAATCCCTGGTCGGGCATGAATTGCGACGATTCCCAACCGGCAGTAACAGGATCAATAATTTGTTGGTTAGGCATTTTTGTCATCAAGCGAATTTCATACAGATCATTTTGAAAATCCAGATCAGTCAATGTATGCTGATAATCCCATTGAAACAAGCCATTGTTATCGATCGCAGCAGTGATGCCAGTGAAATAGCCATCGTAACGGCCATCATCAAAGTTTGGCCGTCGTCCATCGGGCATCCGAATGCGAATACTCCACTCCGCTAATGATTGAAAAGTTGGATTATCAAGGATAATTCCAGGATCGAATTCAGATTGGGCAGCACCGCCAAATTTTGTTTCGTTATTTATAATGAAGTGCGTCCACACAAACGGAATAAAGCTGGCAGCAGCATATTCAAGATAATCAAATCCCTCGGCCCAGCCGCCATTGTCCGTCGACTGGACATCGAAAATTTTGTAATACCGCAGATATGCATGAAATACCCAGTCAGTAGCGTCCGGGTATGTGTCGAATACAATTCCGGCAATTCCGATGGCGGAGGCGACTTTTAAATCCACATTATTATTAAAATAACTTAATTCATAGACCTTGAAATCGTTAACCGATTTGTTATACAATTTTCTGACAATGGCTTGAATTCGTGTGGCTGAGGCAATTTCAGCATCGCCGAAATGATAACCGGACCCTTTCAACAAATCCCACGCAGTACAATATCCGGTAATTGCTTTTGATGCCTCAAGCAGTTTATTGACACCGTCGGAAAAAATCAATTCATTTAAATTGGCGGGCAGGACGGAATCCGGTACCGGAACGGACAATAAAATTTGTACTGTCTTGTCGCCCAGATGGTCGCCATCCACATCAATCGAATCACCAACCAGATACCTGAACGCTGCTGCTTGTGCTGTTTGGGCATTGATCGCATAATTATGCCAGTCGTTCCCACCAATCGGCGTTTCTGAGTTTACGATTATGTCATCACGAAGTGTTTGATAGGCGACATTATTGTAACGGCTTTTTGCTTCCGGTATTTGGGATGGCGTGATAATCAAGCGTGGATAAAAATCAATTGCGGCGTGTGAATTAATTGGCGTGGTAAATTTTAAGCCAACTGTCATTAAAAATAACCAATAAATATGAAGAACGTTTTTGTATGTCAATTTCATAATTGCCACCAATTAGTTTTTATTGCGTACTGATCTTGAAAAAGTTTGAATCGTTTTCTGATCTTCTCTGCGAAGGAGAATTTAGATTAGTTGACAGAACACGAAAGAAAATTGTACAGTAATCTATGACTTGCTGTACTTTTATGCTAAAGAGCAATTATGCTTCCAAAATGTGAATTTAAAATTATTTTTAATTTTTAGTATCTTAATGTTGAAATTTGTGCATAATAAGGAACAAGAATTAAATAACTTGGCCATGTGTTAATAAATTGAAATTAATCCATAATATTGACATCCCGCTAAATCCCCCTTCAAAGGGGGACTTCAAAGTTTTCACCCCCTTCGAATGGGGGCAGGGGGGATGTTAAAATTGAACAACTTAATTAATTCTCGTTGCTAAGTGAGAAAAATTTAATATTTAAAAACAAGTTAAACCACAGAAATCACAGAAGAACACGGAATAAATAAAGTATGCTTTTTTAGTGTTTATCCGTGTTTTCAGTGATCCAATTTTTCTTTTTTGGGTTCTGGTTCATTCAGGTTGGGATAATTGTAAAATATTTTATCTTTAATTAACCGAATAGCATGAAATCGAATGTGATGTCTAATGAGAATACGGTTGAGTCATCAGCAAGAGGTATATTAAAACGAAGACAAATTTAATTTGTTTTCCATTTTCCGGACTTCGTTCTAATTATCAAATATAGTATCGGCAGCTATGTATGAATCAATGTCATTAAGTTAAGATGTATTCCATAAATGTGCTAAAATCGAGCCCTGAGCTTGACGAAGGGCGTCGGGGGACGTTGTCTTCGACAGGCTCAGGCAACGATCGAAAATTCCTTATTTTATGGCATTTATGTATGAATTATTATAATCAGGTAAGCAGCTTAATCCTGGTGAATACATAGTTCAAATGATCTTCTTTAAGCACTTTTCTGAAAAATGGAGTATCTCCGAGCTGTTCCGGATTTTGACCATTTTGTTGCTTGAGATATTTTTTACCTCGTTTTTTATCGAACCAATACACAAGATATATTTTTTTATTGGAAATTTCAATTGCAGTAATGCCGCGTTTTCCGATCACACATCCTGAATTAAACAGGCAGGGGACTACGGTGTGGGAATCGTACAAACCGCTAGTTAGTGCACGATCCTTCTTTTTAGTATAGGAATGATGAAGTTCTTGTTTAAAATATTTGATATAATGCTCAATGACTTTTTTTTCGTTGTCATCGGCGGCCAGATAATTCCGGCAAAGTTGCTCAATTTTAAATTTCAGATAATCAATTTTAGATAACGATTCAAATAGCGGGCGATGAGTATGGCCAATAATCGACACAATTTTTTTACGGGCGGAAAATTTATAGACCTGTCGTTCCACACGAAATTTTCGTTTGCTGTCATAAGCAGTGGAACGGTTTTTTATGTGCAACGGCTTGGCGAGGTAACGTAACACAAAACTGGCAACCTTGTGATGTTTCTCCAAATACGCCGATGCCTGATGGCCATGATAAACGAATAGTGTTTGTCCGTCATATTTCAATTTTATGGCGGGTAAAATATCGTGTTCGTATTTATGGTGATTCATGTTGGTCAATTCAAAGTCGTGATTGCCAATGATGCGATACAACGTATTTCGGCCTTTAAATTCATCCAAAATGTCATACACACTTTTCCATTTTCGGGCAATTTTTTCATAAGAGAATTTTTGTAATTCTTCAATATCGCCATTAAGAAATAAAGTGTAGTTCTTTTTTAGGTAATAATCCGTTAGAATATGTTTGAATAATTTGGAATTCTTTTTGAAATCGTCGCGAGCCGTACCGTTCCCCATGTGCAAATCACTAAATATGACAATATCGTCGCGTCCGGTAATCTCCATTTCCGGTGCTTCCTGGAATAATCGTGTGAGATTATCCTGAATCATCATCGTTTTAATATCTTTTCGAAACATGTACAGCCTTTAATTTTTTTCGTACTAATTCAGAAAATAAAGCCATGTTAACTGCATCAAACATGACAGAAGAGGTAATTAAACTGACGGAATCGATGGAAGTTTCTTTGGATCGTGCGCTTCCTGTGTTGAGTCTTTGTTTATTATCGCTGAAAATAAGTGTTTTCTTAATAGAAGGTGCATTTGATTTTCTGCATCTATTCGGTTGGTTGGCTATTGCTAAGCGATTTCGTAAATCTTCATTTAGTGAACCACAAAATTGATAATTTCGCTTGATATTTACTTCATATTTTAATATACTGGTACTAATGTTAACATTGGGAAATATTGTGACTTTGAAATGTTACTTTTGACTGCATTTATTGTTCAAACAAATATGGATTAGTCGCGGCAAAATTTTGTAAATATGATTTCTTCGAGAATAACCAGCGATATTAAGCTGATTGTTTAATGCTTTTTAAATTTATCGGGGAGGCAATTATGAAAAACTATTATTTTATAATCGCACTGTTTGTTTTCGCAGTGGTTCTAACCTGTGGCAAAAAGCAGGATTCACAAACCAGGGCTGCGGATCAGCAAATTAAACTTACCCAGCAATGGGCGACAGATACATTACTGACGACATGTGAATCCGTCTTATACGATCCTGATCAGGATGTTTTGTATGTCTCCTGTATCAACGGCCAGCCATTGGAAAAGAACGGTAAAGGATTTATTGCCAGGGTGAATATGGATGGCACGATTAATGATTTAGAATGGGCAACCGGATTAAACGCACCCAAAGGTTCAGGTATTTGGAATGGAAAATTTTATGTTACGGATATCGATGAACTGGTGGAAATTGATTTAGCTACAGGTGAAATTGACAATCGCTATCCAGCGGCCAATGCAACTTTCCTGAATGATATTGCTGTGGACAAATCCGGAAATGTTTATATGTCGGATATGTCGGAAACAAATAATGTCATTTATATATTCAGCAATGGTGAACTCAAGATGTGGCTACAGGACCCGCAAATTGTGAGTCCCAATGGTGTGTTTGTCGATGGTAATAAACTGATTGTTGGGACAAGCAAGGCTACGTTGAGTGCGGTTGATTTAGCGGACAAATCAATCACTAAAATTGCGGATACCGGATTTGGTATCGATGGCGTGCAAGCCGATGGAAATGGCAATTATTTTGTGTCGGATTGGTCCGGAATGACGTCTGTCGTCACTTCAGGCGGAAAAATTCAAGTGCTATTGAATACCACAGAAAAGAAAATCAACTCCGCTGATATTGAATACATTCCCGCCAGGAAAATGCTGCTTACGCCGACATTTTTCGACAATCGCGTGATTGCGTATTTGGTTGAATAGTTCCTTCATTGAAGATTACGAATTAGTTTAGAGATTAAAACCCTTGCGAAGGTTTCAAACCTTCGCAAGGGTAGATTTTCGCGAATTTTGAAAACAATCACTTTCAGCGTACAAAAATCCTCGTTTACAATTTCATATTCTGCAACGCGAATTCCCAATTAACCAACTTATCCAATACCGCATTGACATAATCTGCCCGACGATTCTGATAGTCGAGATAATACGCATGCTCCCAGACATCGATAGTTAAAAGTGGTGTCATGCCCATGGTGAGTGGATTATCTGCATTACTGGTTTTAACAACCATCAATGTCTCTCCATCCAGCACTAACCAGGCCCAGCCACTGCCAAATTGGGTCTGGGCGGCTGCGGCGAGTGCGATTTTGCAGGCATCCACCCCGTCAAAAGCATCGTTCATTTTTTGAATTAGCGCTGCTGGCGGTTCGCCGCCGCCTTGCGGTTTCAGGCTATTCCAATAAAATGTGTGATTCCATACCTGAGCAGCGTTGTTAAATATCGCGATCTGATCGGGTTGATTATAAGTCTTTTTAATAATCTGCTTCAATGGCATATCAGCAAATTCGGTGCCGGTTACCAACTTGTTCAAATTATTTACATACCCTTGATGATGTTTGTTGTAATGGAAGCTTATGGTTCGTTCAGAAATTACCGGTTGAAGTGCGTTTGGTGCGTAGGGAAGGGGCGGCAGTTGAAATTTATTTGTTTCATCTGCATGCAGCGAAAATGTTCCAGCCATAATCGCAGCAGTTGCACCGGCAGATGCTTTTATGAAACGCCGGCGACTTATTGATGATTGTTTTTCATCGTTTTCATTCCACATCATGCTGCCTCCAAGTTTTTAAAATTAATTGATTGTTATGAAAACAGTTTGCATAACGTAAATTTAATTTACGATCAACATCGTATTCGGATTATAGACTCTAGCTCATGTGAAATCAAAGAATTCAGAAACGTTGGGTGAATAAAATTCCGAAAACCGTTTGAAATGTTGCCAATTTTTTTATTCATCACGAAAACGTGCAACCGCAACTTTTTTACCTTCGCTTAATGATGTGATATAAGAAACCAACGCAATCATGGACGCATCATCCAATGGCAGTGGCGTTTGCTGAAGTTGAGTTTCGATGCATGTATTGATCTGCTGTTCGAGAATAATCACACGATTTTGATGGCTCCGATATCGTGGGTAGATGGCAGCGATTCCATCCAAACTCACGAACGATTCAGCCGCCTGTGTTTTGTACTCCGACGTATGGCAGTGCGCGCATATTTTACGATTGCTACTCAAGCTTGAATCATAAAACAGCGCCTTGCCTTTGGATGTCCATTCGTCACGAATGGTATGCGGTTGGGCCATGCGTATCTGTTTACCATTGGCAAATGCTTTCACGAATAGGACCACAGCGTTGGCATCATCGCTTCCGATAATCCATGGTTCACCAAGACTTTCGTGGACAACGGCAAAGTTGTGCGTCATTGAAATGGTGGCCATTGTCTTCAACACATGTTTGTAGCGGGGATAGGTCTCCGCATTTGTTAATGATCCATCCGGGTGGCACGATTCACAATTTCGCCCGCTTCGTCCGATGGTTTCGTCAAACCAAATAGATTGTCCCCGTTCATACGCATTATGCTCCATGAAACGTGCTTTTTCAGCAAGTTCGGGATCGGAATATCGGATTGTTTGTGACGATTGACAATGTATCAGGATTACAACCAAAATTAAAGGAATAAGTATGTATAATTTCATGCATCATCTCATTTTTTATTTCGCATTTCAAGCACATAACGTTTGCATTTTCAAAAAGCCATTTTAATATGAATATAAATTTCCCGATACAAGCCGCAAATCACCGGTGCCTTGTTCATCGAGAAAAACGAATTTCTTTTTTAACTCATCATAATACCAAATTTCGTACTCGGCAAAACCGAATTGAGAGGGTGTGCTGTATTCGACTGCGTCGGGTGGACCGTAGATGATATAAACTTTTCCCTGATCGGTTGACCAACCATTACTGTCGTCTGAAAATTGTAAGTTTGCTGTATTAACACGCTTATAATACTCCTGAAATAGCTCATTTTTATCAGAGAGTGGTGTCGGATCGCGCAACTTCCAAAATTCTTTAAACAGGCTATCCTGAATTGCGCTACGTGCATTTTTTATATTATTCCATTCATTGCCTTGCGCTACCAACTGTAACTGTTCGATCATGGAGGGTGTTAGCTGCATGTTTATTGTGCCTGTCTGCCAGTTGTCATTGTCCTCAACGAAGCGCACCCGTTTTGATTTTGTAACTGTTTGCACATCACTTCGAGCGGTTAATTTTAGAGTAATTGTACCGCGCGCTATCTGTTCACGGCGAAGTTGAATGAACAGCGGACTGATTTCGTTGTTGGGTTGAATAGTTCCTGAATATAATGTTGTTTGAATATCATTCGGCTGAATTGCCTGGAGCTCCAGTTGAATTTTAGAATGCGTTTGTGGTCGCTGCAAAATGAAATAGACAAAATGCGGCTCACTCAAGGTTACTTGCATAGGATAAATCACTGTACGTTTGCTGGTTGTATTAAGACTATCCATTGTTACAATATAAAAATCGCTTATTTGTAATTTGTTACGGTCAAATTTCGGGATGGATAGCTTGCGGACTGTTTGCGATGTTCCACCGGAGTTTAAATCGAATAGCCGTGCATTGATTTCATATTCTCCCGGTCTAATTTGAAAACGAAAGTAATGTTGCCGGGCTAACGCCATGGAAATTGTTTCACTGTACGATAATTCAACCGCCAGAAAGGTTGTATCACGGGTGAGTACAGCAACACCGTTGGCGTCGTCGATTTCCAGATTAATTTGATAGCGGGAAACAAAATTTGAATCATTTTTTTGGAATTGAAGTTGACTATTCGAAAACCATAAAAGCACATCCAATTCTGAATATGCAGGATCATTCCCCGGGAATACAGCCAACTCCATCCGGACCGATCTGGATGGCATATCGTGTGGTTGCCGAGGTTGTGAGTGCAGCGTTGCTGCTATCATTGTCATGAGAAGAAAGCATGTAAGTTTTAATAATCTATTTGAATGATTCATACGTGCCTCGTAAGAAATATATGTTCACATAACTATTACACTAAAAATCCAGCCCCAGCGAGAAATAGTAAATCGGCTTGCTCGTCTGGTTGAAGTCAGTTCGCCAGGCAGCATCAAATTTCAATAGAAAAATATACACATTCGCCCGGATACCATAACCGAAGCCGGTGGCGATGTCCTTAACGTAGCGTTCACCATTTGATGTTTTTGCTGAAAACCGCCATGCATTGTCATTCGTCCAGGCCGAACCAGCGTCAATAAACGAAACACCGCGAATATTTTGAAAGCCAACCGGAATCGGGAACCGTGCAATTAAGTATTGGATAAAGGGATATCGAAATTCGATATTTAATAACGCGGCGCGTGTTCCAACAAGCTCATAATAATTGGCGCCACGCAGCGGTGTCATCCAATTCGATAAAAAATAATCGGGAAGTGTGAATACATTAATATCCCGCTCGAATTTGTAGTTGATCCAGTTTTCGGTTCCCCCCATAATGAACAAGGTCGGATTTTTTCCGGCGCTTACGCCACCTGCAAAACGCAAAGCCAGGCTATAGTCTTTGCGAATTGTGTAATAATGGCGGAAGTCAAAGTTCCCGGTAATAAATTCTTTACCATCGTTGCCTAACTTTGGACTGGCAGAAATTCCGATATGATTACGAGCGCCACTGCCAGGTCCGTAGTACGCCCAAATAGAGTTATCAGACGTGTAACCGAGCGTCGGCATTATGATGTTATATGAAATCTCTGGGAGAAATGAATACGAAAGCAATTTCTGAGAAATATTGACATATTGAATATCCATATCGATCCGCCGGAATCTGGAAATCGGATAAGACGCCTGCAGTGAAATTCCCCGATTGGCAAATCGGGCCGATCCAAAATTGGTCGCGTATAGATCCACAAACTGATAGCCTGCCACACTCCAGTCCGTCCTGGGTTTCAGGTATTGATATGACAGGTAAAAATCGCTGTTCATTAAACTCTGCATCAGATTCGCTCCGATAACAATCTGATGATTTCCCAGCAAATCACTCAATGACATTTGAGTCAGCCCTTGAAAACCGTAAATAGGATCATAGCCGGCATTGGCGCCGATGTTGTCAATTGAAAATTTTATTCGATAATTGTTGGTTTTAAATTCGCCGCTGGAATCGCGAATTGTGGATTGTTGTAGCCGAACCGGCTGAATTGCCTGATATTGCGCATCGATAATTCCGCGTCGGAAATCACGTCCGAACACAAATCGTGAAAAATCGGTTGTTTGCTGCACCGTACGTGTAATCAGGTCGCGTTCTTCACGTGAAAAGGTCGTTGTATTTGTTCGGTCTTCCTGCTTACTAAATGTTTGGGCATAAATCGTAAGTGGCGGGGGAAGTGTATCCTTTGCTACGCCGAAAGGATCTGCCCATAAGTAGATATTATAGCCGCCATTGGCAAATGCAGTAAAGGCCAATCGTTTGCTTCGAATCCCCCACGATATTTGGGCGCTGCCGGAAATCAAGTTGGTTAATGTGGTTTCTTTTCCACTTTGAATGTCGCGATAGTAAATATTGGCAACCCCACTCTGATCGGAGACATATAGCAGATATGTTCCGTCGGGATGCCAGACAGGCGATGTCTGGTTAAATGGAGAATCGGTAATCCGCCGCATCCCCGATCCATCTTTGTGGATAATATAAATATCAGTTGAATGATAATCATAATCTTCGATGCGAATATCGCCAATCAGTTCTGTGGGTTCAACATTTTCCTTGCGATCAGAAACGAAAGCAATGTCGTTACCATCCGGCGACCAGGCAGGCTCAAGATCAGTGAAAATATCGTTGGTTACATGACGCAGTTGGTCGGTTTGGCGATCATAGATATAGATGTCCGAATGCCCGTCTTTGACACCTACAAATGCGATTTCATCTGAAACCGGTGACCACGCCGGCGCAAATAATCCATCCAGTCCGAATTTGTGGATAGCAACAATTTCCTTCTTATCGACATGCATTATTTGCAGGGCATCTTCGCCAGCGGCGCGCGCTGTAAATGCCAAATAGTTCCCATCCGGTGACCAGCTCATGCCGGGCCGTAACCATTGCAATTCTTCAAGATCAGCTTTTTTCTGCCCGGATGCCAGCCGCGTGATGTTGGTTTTATCGGTTGCCTGTACCATGTAAATATCAAAATAACCGGTGCGGTCAGTCAGAAATGCCACGCGATCGCCTTTGGGGGAAACGGCCGGGCTATTGTTGATGAAGTTTCCCCATTTAACATGATCGGTTAACCGTTGGCCGTACTCATTGGGTTCCTTGCGGAGCGCCACATCGGGCCAGTATTTTTTGCGCATGTAGCTGAGCCATTTGTCACTACTATCTTCCAATGGTTCATTCAGTGCTGCGCGCCACGCTTTTTCGAAATTCCGAGTCGATTTAGTGCGTTGCAATAGTTCGGTTATTTTCTGCCTGCCATAGGTTTCTTCAATGTATTTCAGAACCGCTTGCCCGCCTTTATAAGCCAGAAATGCCTGAAGATAGGGGATTGGTGGCAGGTAACCGTTGCGAGTTGCGTCGCGAACAAACATATCCGAGTCGGTATCCCAGCCGATTGATGTATACTCGGCAAGGCCTTCAATAAACCAAAGCGGTGGCGCACCACGCGAGACGCCCTGAATAATAGAACCCGCGCCAGCGCCATATAAAAATTGCAACATTACCGCATGGGTCAATTCATGATGAATGACATGCCGGAATTGTTCATAGGAACCATCAAACGGTAACACAACGCGGTTTTTGAAAAATTCGGTAAAACCGCCCACACTTTCACCGACAATTTGTGATGAGATATTTGTCTCTGTGAAGTCGTTGTGGGATCGATAAATTACAATCGGGATACGTTCGATTAATTCATAATTAAATAAGTGGCTCAATGTGACATAGGACGATTCCGCTACCGCAGCCCCAAATGTTGCTAATTTCTGTCCGCCTTGATAATAATAAATATCAAAATGCTCGGACTGAATAAATTCCCATTGCTGATGTTCGTATTGAATTTTATTGCGCCCGAATTGCTGGGCAAAAACATGTGGTGAGATAAACGTTTGAATCAGAAGGTATGCTAAACTGAATACGATTAATTTTTTTATCATCTCTCCTCCGCAGCATAAATCCATCATTTTTTAAACCTGCGTGAATGTGTTGCTGATTTTACGTGCAAGCAAACATAAATTATAAGAGAGAGAATCAATGTAGCAAAAATTATAGTTACTATTCAACGGAGCATGTCATTCCGGTTTTGATCCACTGTTTTTGTGGGTTAAATCATGCCATAGGCAGATGCGCCGTGGCGTGCCGGAATGACAGCACGGCTGAATGGATACGAATTATTTTATTTCAATCAAGGCTTATCACGCAGGATATTTGTAATTTCATCTTAATATTTTAAATATTTTAACAACACAAATTTTAAATATGTTTCAAAAATAAATGAAAAGCAGACTAGAATTGTTTATTACTCGATGTCATTAAGTTAAGCTGATATTTCTTGATCTTAGATTCCTAACATGCTTCGACTTCGCTCAGCATGAAGCAGTCGTTGACTTCACGCTGAACCCTTCGTCAAGCTCAGGATAAACTCCGTCGAAGTGTGAATAGGTCAAATAACTAACTTTTGTCTTAACTTAATGGCATTGGTTTATTACTATTCAATTATCGACAATCTGTCGACAGGATGAGTCGCTGATTCATCCTTAGCGGAGGTTTTTAGATAGCCTCTTAATCGCTGTTTTTAGTCATTAAAATTTTGAAAGCGAAAATGTATACTTGTATCGAAGTGGTTTTGAGATTCTTCTCGTTAAGTACCTCCTCTTAGTCTCCTTCTTTGAAAGGATGAGAAATTATGGACAATCTCAAAACCATTTCGGAAGCAGTATATTTATTCAGCAATCGTAGATCGTCAACGGCGGGACGAAGCCGACACGATTCGGTTCTATTTTTGCGTATGTTGCCTTCGACAAGCTCAGGCAACGTAAACGTCATGCTGCTTCAATAAAATAACTTGGCTTATGAGTTACATGAAAATTATCCAATGAACATGAAAGCAAGACCACTTATACAGAGAAATGAAAACATTAAATGAAGCAACACATTCAACCGGGCGGCGGTTTTCAAATTTTCGGTATTGTTGGTATTGTGCAGAAGAATCGATATAATCCTTGGGAGCAAGAATACATACGGGAGTAAACAAACCAACACCGGCCAACCATGTTTTAGATACGATATTGTAAGCAAAACAATATTGGTACACAACACAAGTTGAACGATGATATAGATCCACACGGTGGTGGTGTTGCCACAACGTACGGCCACACCCCATTTCCCGGTTTCTCTGTCGGCGTCCAGATCGATCATTTGACCGATGAGTAAAATAGAAAGTGTACTAATCCCTGTAATGGGCATTGCAACCACAACTGCGGGATGAAAACCAACATTTTGGCTAACTGCGGCAATCAGAATGGCCATCGGTCCGAATGCGAACCAGACAGATATTTCTCCCCAACCACGATATGCCAGCTTTACCGGAGCTGCCGTGTAATATTTGCTAAAAAATGCGGATAACACATACAAAAAAATGATATAAATCCGGATGCCTTCATTTACCCGGAGAAAAAGCACAACACAGGCGATAAATGCAATAATCAGACTATAGCGGGCGATTTTGAACATTGCTGGCAACAGCTCGGGTTGATCGACGATGACGCCGGATCCACCGCTAAATTCATTGCGATGGATGTTTACTTTGTCTGTACCCTGCAATGTATCATAGATATCATTATAGACATTGGTCGCAACATGTAAGCAGACGCCCATAATGAACACAACAACAAAATTCAATATCTCAAATCGGCTGGTAATGGAACAGACAATCAGTGTGCCGATAATCAACGGGCTAATAATGGACGTTAAAAATGGCGCTCGAATAATTTTCAGGAATGATGGCTGGCCTGTATTCATGGCTGCCTCCGTTTTGGTTTGCATGTACTGAGACGTTTTAATTTTTGTATCAATCAAAAATTTCAGGTGATATTTACCGGATTACCTGGTGTATCCACCTTTAATTAATGAAAATTCAAATTTTGGATTTTTTTTGTTGATACATTGTCACTAATCGATCGATATTGCCTGCAACTTCAAAACCGGCATGCCGGCCTACATTATGAAACAGGGGTGTCCATGTCGATCCTTTCAAGCATGACAATCTGACTTCCAGCGATGATTGTAACGATTCGGAAATGCGGTGTGTCATGCCGTTAATCGTAGGGGCATGCAGAAAGCCGCCATCCGTTCGACGTCCGTTTATTTCCAACCGGTAATTCTTTTGGTACAATACCCATTCCACACAGGAATCAGTGATTTCAAAATGTTCAAGCTGTGCACCAGTATACGTGGTAAAGCGATACAGCCGTTGGTCATGCCACAATCCAAAGATATAGCCTAAAAATGGCCGCCGAATCCAGGGAATGATGGCAATCGAACCGGTGACACAAGTGTGAGAGCTGTTAAAATGGTTGGATTGACACCACACCCATGCATCAGGAAACGACTGGCCCCAATCCTTTTCAATATAGCCTTTTCCATTCGTAAAATCTAATTTTTGCCCATTAAGGTCCAGAATACCTTGAATATGATGATCAAGACTGACAATGCCATGATAGCATTCCATAAATGGCACCCAGGTGTACCATCCCATAATTCCCGGTGAGACTAATGACCCGGGCCAGGGAGTCAATGAGTTAAATGTTAACTGTCCCTTCATGTTAAATGAGGTGGTTTGGATATCAATAACTAGCTCGTTTGCCGAAAACTGGTTTTTACCGATTTGGATGTTGAATTGGTATGGTTCGGTGTGAAAATCGTGAATGGGGAACGTGTGAAAATACGTTTCATTACGATGCCCATCAAATATCTGAATGAATGTATAACTATCCGATGCGTTCCGGCTTCGATATATCCCGGGAATGATGGCAAATATGTGACGCTCATGCTTATCAACGATTTTGAAGTACCAGCCCTCAAAGTGTTGTTGAGCATGACTGTTTTTGCCCTGGTAGCCAGATGGATTGAGTTTATTTTTGAAGTACGATATCATCCAATATCTTTATTTAAGATTGTAGGTAATAAAAAAAAATACCCCAAGAATTTCTATATTGGAATATTTTGGGGAAGCCAGAGCAGTATCCGTGGAGTATCAGGGTTTTAGAATAGGTGTAAGTGCTAACTTTCAAACTACAAAAACAGGAGCATATTGTCAAGAGAAAATTTACACAAATTTCTAAAACGAAATATTAAATCTTAAATGATTGTGTTATTATAACGGTGATTCACATTAAGTCTGTTTTCTGTGGATCGTTGAATGCCAATTGAATTACGATGCACACTCATTTTGTCAATTGAGAAATTCGGTATCGAAATTCAGATTTCAGATAAAAACAGGGATGGCTGATGACAGCCACCCCTGTTTTTTTTATTTGAGTTTAATCTTCAAGCATCTGATGTTATTTCATCAAAATTAATTTTCTATTCGTTTGGAATACGTCGGTTTTCATTGTGCACATGTAAATCCCTGTCGACAGCAAATTGCCATTGGCATCGCGGCCGTTCCAGCGAATCATATATTCACCGGCCGGCTTTTGTTCATTCATAAGGACGTATATTTCTTTGCCGACCAGATTATAGATTGCAATACGGACATGGGTTTCATAAGGCAAGCTATAGCGGAATTCCGTGCTTGGATTAAACGGATTGGGATAATTCTGTGACAATCGGAAATCCTGCGGTAGCCCGGATTCCGGGGACGAGTATTCGATACCCACCTCTTGGCCAATAGTAACCATACAATCTTCCACTTCACCGATGGGAGGCGCCGTTTGATCATCAAAATAAGGGCCGAAGTAATTCAATCCGCCGACATCGCTGAAACGGAAGCGGGCAAATGTCTGTCCTTTAGTGGCGCTTACCGGAACAGTAAAAGTTATGACATTGACGCCCGCTGTCGTCTGATAATCGATAATAAAATGCTCGCCGGGATCGTCCCAACTGCTATCTGCATTGAAATCGATCCAGCCGGTGAGTGCGCCGACAGTAGTCGCTCGGACTTCCACACTGGCTTGCTGACCCGGTTCTAACGGCGTCAGGAAGCGTACACCATCTTCGTCGTCAATACCGTCTTTATCATCGCCCAGGGCTTGTGGATCACACATGCCATCGAGATCGGCATCCACGGTGTCACCGAGCCAGAAATGATTCTCAATGCGATGTACCGCGCCCATATCGTGATTGTAAGTTCGGTACCAGCGCATGGCATCACCAAAATCAAATCGCATTGGCGCTGATCCAACCCATATCAGGTGATCTTCGGTTTCCCCGTTGGTGAAATCCCCTTCACCGGTCCAATCGCCAATGATCTGCTCATTCGTAATTGTAAACCGTGCCCAGACGAATCCCGGATGATCCCCGATCTGGAAATCCGGCGGATGCAGTGCGGACAGGTAACCATTTCCCAGCGGGACTTTAAAATTTTTCAAGATATGTTCGGAGACAGCAGCTTGCTTTGCCAGAGGGCTGGGCCCGACATCACCCCATTCGCCATCACGATTCCAATCGATAAGCACGTTGACATAGGCGCCAGCCTCGTGTTCAGTGTTAAACCAGAGATTCAGATTTCTGCCCCAACTGGCAATTTCACCAGCGTACCCTATTGAATCGATTTCACCACTGATAATTGGTACATAATCTTCAGAACCCAGCGGCCCCTGAATAGTGAAAATATCCGCCACAATGCCACAGTCACCATCGCCGGACGATTCATCTTTATTGTATGAATCGGGATTGAAAGACGGGCAGTATCCGGCGTTGCCATCCAGTTCATAATCGACTTTCGATCCGAAATATGATTTATCGCCCTGGTCGTGGTGGCGTATATACCCGGCTGGCCCGGCATTTTTACATGTCGGGAATTTTCCGTCGATTCCTAAATCCGGATAAGCCAGCGCGTCTTCGGGGGCATCGCCAAAGTCGTAGCGGAAAAAGTAGGCGAAAATATAATCGTCACGAACAAGTATGTCGGTACCGCTGGCACATTGAATTTCAAGTTTGACGTCAAACCGGCCTTCATTGTAATACACAACATCGTGCGGGCCTTTACCCTGGGCGCTTTGCGGTTCGCCGCCTTCGAATGTCCACTGCCAGTCTGTGGCGTCGGGAGAATTATCAGTGAATGTAACTTTTAGAGGAATCAATCCGGATGTTGGCGAGCCGCTGAAATTCGCATCGCATGAGCAATCGTTTATATGGATGTAATTGATCTTTGTTTCCTTGTCGCTTCCATTCGCGCAATCCACCTCCAGCGTCACAGAATAGTCGCCGGGTTTGTTGTATTTCACCTTATGCGGCCCCTGCGTTTGCGCGCTGGATGGGGTACCTCCCGGAAAACTCCATTGCCAGCAAATAGCGTCGGTTGATTGATCTGTGAAAATAATCTCTTCGCCAACACAAGCAATTGTTTTGTTCGCGACAAACTCCGCCTCACACGGACATTTGCTGACAGTGATATATTTATCTTTGATGATAGTATTTTTGCCGGGATAGGCGTTGGGGCAGACAATGTCCAACTTTACGTTATAAGTGCCAGCGGCCGCGTATGTTACAGTATGCGGCCCCTTGCTGCTAGCCGATGATGGATTCCCGCCCGGAAAATCCCAAAACCAGGTGGTGGCATTTTGTGATTTGTCGTAAAAGACAACTGTCAACGGCGTACAGCCCGAGGTTGTGTCAGCGATGAAGTTGGCAGTACAACTGGCGGGCAATGAATGCGTAATAAAAAATACGCATCCCAATACACAAAGTACAAAAAGGAAAATGAACGTATGGTTTTGATGGTAACAGTTTTGCATTTCACACTCCTTTCACGTTGTTACGTGGTTGCTGATCATAGCTTACAATTGCGCTAATAATTTTAGAACGATTTATCCAATCGATTGATAGTTCAAGAAGCAGTTCATACCGGACGATACAGAGACCAATATTGTATGTTAAATACTTTTAGAGTCGCCCATAATATTTATTAGGAGTTTTACTGCAAATATTGAAAATGTTCGAATCGAATTCAATTTTGATCCTGGAATATATCTTTTTTAACGTGGATGATTCACAACCAGAATTAACTATTGGCATGGACACAATCTGCTACTATTTTTGATACAATGTGAGAATTGAGAGTAGTCGCAAAGAAATATCGGATGAAATGTAGGAAATGAATCGATCAGCTAACATACTACGAAAATGTTTTTGGAATGTCAAGCCCAAAATGCCGGAGAAAGCACATACTATTTATGTTGGAAAAATGAAGTTAAAAACAACAGCACTCGCTATAAAGTAACTCACTTGTAATTTTATTTTGAGATTTTAATTTATGGACTATTATCTAATTTGTTTAGTTTGTTGGTTTTTTATGGATTAACTTGTGGTGGTTTTTTTATGAATTTTGTGGTATATTGCTTCCCTGTCAAAAATGGCATAGGATAGCATCTTTTACCATTATTTTCAAATGTCAAAATTGTAATCACTCAAACCACATCAGGTCGAATTAATAATTCGGCAATTTTTTGATTTGATGTACCATGATGCATAATTTTCTCTGATTGCCGAGAAAAACACTTGCGTCGTTGGGCATTTCTTATTATTTTGTGTCTCGTGTTTTTTTCGATAATGGGTAAGTATGAAACCAGACGCATTATATAAAGAATATACCGAATGCCAGCTTTGTCCCCGTAACTGTGGTATGAACCGAATTGCCTGTGAGACAGGTGTGTGTGGCGAATCCGATCAACTGCGTGTTGCCGCAATTGAAGCACATTTCGGCGAAGAACCGCCGATTTCCGGAATACATGGCTCGGGTACGGTGTTTTTTTCAGGATGCAGTTTGAAGTGTCAATATTGCCAGAATCATCAAATTTCCCATGACGGAATGGGGCGGATAATAACCGTCACTGATGTGGTTAATCGTCTGGAGCAGCTTGTAAGTCACGAAAGTATCCACAATGTAAACTTTGTGACAGCCGATCATTTTTTCCCGCATACAATTGAAATTGTGGATTTACTCGCTGAACGCGACTTACTGATTCCGATTGTGTATAATTTGTCGGGTTATCAATCAATAAACTCCTTACGGCTGATCGAAACCAGCGCCGATATTTATCTACCGGACTTCAAATACAGCGATGCTGATATTGCTGCCCAATTATCCCGATGCCGGGACTATCCCGCCGTCGCCATCGATGCTCTTGCGGAAATGGTGCGGCAAAAAGGATTTCTAAATAATTTTACAACGAATGATGAATCTTGTGATATTGCGACCAAAGGTGTACTGGTGCGCCACCTGATTCTTCCCGGTCATGTAAAAAATTCGCTTGATGCGTTGTCAACACTATTTATTGAATTTGGCGCCAATCTGCCGATCAGCTTGATGTCCCAATATTACCCGACGCAATTATTTAAGCAACCGGAATTGAATCGTGGCATCACGTCTGAAGAATTTCAGCAAGTATATTCGCATGTGCTAGAGTTGGGATTCAATCATGTTTTCGTTCAGTTTCCCGAATCACACGCACCGGAGCGGCCGTTTTTGCCGGATTTTCAACGAGCAAAACCATTTGTTGGCAATGCAAAGTCTGACAATTCGGAATAGATGGCTAACAATCATGTATCAGAATAAAGGTTAGAATGGAACAATTAGAGGGCAGAATCAGTGTGGAAGCCGCACTGATCGCCAGGCAGCGAAAAATTTCATTAATTGTTATTCGTGCCGGTATGCATGAGAAAAACGTCAAATTCATTCTGGATGAAGCTGAAGCGCAGGCAATCCCGGTTAAACATGCGACCCGTGAGGAAATTGATGCTATGGCAAAAGGCGTGACACACGGCGGCGTTATCGCACTGGCTTCACCCAAATTACCGCTGACTTCGGAGCGATTTCTGGATCAATTGAAACAACCTACGAACCCGGTGATTTTATTATTATTGGAAGGCGTGGACGATGAACAGAACTTCGGCTTTACATTGCGAACAGCGGAGGCAATGGGTGTTCATGCCGTCTTGTTGAAGAAACACTTATGGGATTTTGATGGTAATGTTGTTTCGCGGGCGTCATCGGGCGCATTTGAACGTTTAGCACTTGTGCAAATCGATAATGCGGACAAAATCATGCCAAAATTACGGCTGCTTGGCATTCGCAGTTACGGGTGCATTGCCAACGCCAAACGCTCGATGTACGATGTCGATCTCAGCGATTCAGTGCTGCTGGCAATCGGCGGTGAAAAGCGCGGGTTGTCGGCGGCGGTACGAAACCATTGTGATACTTTCATTCATATCCCGATGTTATCCGATATTGGATCGTTATCACTGGGACATGCCGCCAGCATTTTAATGGCTGAGGCAATGCGGCAACGGATGAAAGAAACATTGCAATCCAATTAATACAATTACCCCTGTTCCACATTCCCCGCAATATGAAAAAATTGCTCCTGATAAAGTTGGGAATAAAGTCCGCCCTGTTCCAGTAACTGCTGGTGCGTTCCGATTTCCTTAATCCGTCCTTTGTTGAGTACAACAATTCGATTGGCATTGATAACAGTCGATAGCCGATGGGCAATAATAATGGATGTTCTATCCCGAAGTAACACATTCAGCGCTTCCTGAATTAAATGCTCGGATTTGGAATCCAGTGCGGACGTCGCCTCATCGAGAATCAGAATCTTCGGATCTTTTAAAAACGCCCGGGCAATCGCCAGCCGTTGACGTTGTCCGCCGGAAAGTGTGGCGCCACGTTCTCCGATTTCTGTCCATAAGCCTTCGCAAAGATTATCCACAAATTCCAGGGCATTTGCGGCGGTGAGCGCCTGTTCCATTTCATCGGGCGTTGCTTGAGGATTCGCCAATAACAGGTTTTCCCGGACCGTACCGGAGAAAAAAAGTGTGTCCTGACTGACGATGCCGATATGTGCGCGCAGGGCTTTCAGTTTGAGGGTGCGTAAGTCATGTCTGTCCAGACGGATTATGCCGGAGAGGGGGTCGTAAAACCGCGGCACCAAATTCGCCAGCGTAGATTTGCCGGAACCACTCGGCCCGACAAACGCAATCGATTCCCCGGGCTGAATATGGAACGAAATATTTTCCAATACCGGGAAATTGGTTTCGTATTCGAAATGTACGTTATCAAATTCGATGTCGCCCTGTATTGATTTTAGTGCGATTGCATTTGGCAGTTCAACGACATGAGCCTGCGTGTCGAAATATTCAAATATTCGTTCCATTGCCGCAACGGAATTGGCAAGGAGTACGTTTAAGTCGGAAAGCCGTTGCAGTGGCCCATAAAACATCGCCAGGTATAACAAAAACTGGGTCAATTCCCCAACCGTGAGCCGGCCAGACATTATTTCATGAGCGCCATACCACAGCACCAACACCGGTGCCGACAATACAACAAATCCCACCAACATTTCATTTATCGCAGCAAACTGAATCGATTTTAACACTTTGCTGTACAACTTGTTGGATTGTGAACGGAATTCCCGTAATTCCTGTCCCTCGCGGGTGAAGCCTTTTACGATTGAAACTCCGGCAATTTTTTCCTGAAGCCCACCGGATAACACTTCCACCCGCTGTTGCACTTCGCGGCTGGCTAGTTTAATTCGTCGCCCGATCACGCGGATAGAAAACAGAAATATCGGTACTAATGCCAACGATATCAATGTAAGTATTGGATGCATTTTTATCAGAATAATTAATAGTACGACCAGTAAAATACTATCCATCCAAACATTGGTTAGCGCTGAACCAACGAAATTTTGGGCCTGGGCAATATCGTTCACCACCCGCGATACAATCGCGCCGGTCTGATGTTTTGCGAAAAATTGGTGCGACAGCCGTTGCACGTGGTTGAATAATGCAACCCGCAAATCGCGAATCATGCGATGCCCTGAAATGGCGGTCAGCAGGCTTCGGGAGTAGGTAAGGCCCATCCAGGCGAGATTCGCCAGTAATACAATCGTAACCAGATGCACAATCCGTTGTGATTTAGTGGCGAGATCCATTGTCTCGTTCAGAATGACCTGATCGAGGGTTATGCGTAAGATTTGCGGAAACAGTAATGGTATCAGAAATTTGAAAATTCCGGCAATTGTCGCCCCAAGAATAATATACCAATACGGTCTGGCATAACTTAAAAATCGCCATAACGGATTGTAGTTTTTCTCCTGCACTTTAAATTTGCCAGTAACATTATTCCCGAATGCATCCTTAACGCTGACAATACGCGATGGGCTGATGTCGGTTTCAGCATAAAACGATTGGGATTGAAGCAGTTCAAGGCCTTTGTCACCAATGCTGAGCGGGACTCGTGCTTTGGGTATCGGACTCGGTTCCATCACATCTTCGGTCACATTTAACACCAGCACATTATACTGACTGATGTCAATCTCACTATGCCGTTGCGAATCAAAGATAATTCCCTCCAGCAGCAATTCAACTAGGCCCCATTGTTTGAAAAAATAGAATCGTTTGTCTGACCGTTTTAAACCATCTGAAAGATATTTCTGAACATGTTCGGTTTCAGTTAATAAATAGAAGATCATCGCAGGATATGCCTTTTGTTTTGGCTTTAAAATAACACATTTGGGGTTTTAATTCAAGGATTATTATCAAGAGTGCGGAACGCGGTGGATTTATTTAATTGCTGACCTGCTTCCTTGCTATGATGTAAATTTGGTCAAAAAAATCCCTTCCGATGTCTGATCCATTGGAAGGGAATAGATTACCACTAAAACTTCTCATCATACTTCGTCCACAATTGATCGCCCAATTTCCAGGCGCGTTCTACAACTTTAGTTCCCCAATGAACGCCGTACTCTGTCAGTACATTCCGGGCCTTGTCCGGACTTTTCGCTAACAACTCTAGCGCTTTTTCTTCCACCAATGCCTGATTTATGAACAACTCCTGCTGCATCGGCGCCCAGACGGATGTGACATCATATCGCATATCGCCCCAGCGTTGGGCTGTCAGCGTGCCAAGCCGGTTAAATGCCCACCAGGCGGAATCGCGTGTGAAACCATTGACGCGACCCGGTGCCTTGTACGACGGCGCAACGTCGATGATGCTGCAATAGAGCGGTACATAGATCGACGTCGCCACATTGTCGAACGCCAGCCAAACCACGCCACCGATTTCATTGGGCAGCCAATCACGCGATTGGGTGATGGTGGCGTACATGGTGTACCAGCGGGCAATCGTGCGCTCGCCGAGCCAGCCCCAGCCGCCGTTGATTTTAAACAGCTTGTTCATATCATACGGCATAAATGGATTGGCGAGCGGTGATATTTCGGTTTTACCGTCTTCTGTAACCCACGTTAAATCTTTAATGAAATTGAAATCAGTGCCTTCGTAATAATCCTGGAAGATTTTGACAAGTTTGGGCAACGTGATCAGGCTGTCCGGTTTTACGGAAAACGGAAAGTCGTTGGAATTGGGATCAAGATACAGCGATGGCGCTGCCAGACTTAAAACGCGCCATTCACGGCGGGTAGCAGCGAATGAAGTGCGTCCCGTGGGATTGTAGGCGTAACAAAATTCAAACGGGCCGGTTTTTGGATTCCACCAACCGCTGTCCTGCGCGACTTTCGTCAGATTGGTGGAGGCCATAAAAAAATCAGGATTCGTCAGGTCGACCTGTCGAATCCGGCTGGCATTGGCGTTTACGGAGATATGATCATCAGGTACGCGTTGCGCCACCCAGATTGCTCCACGCTTGCCTTTGCCGGAACCAACGATCTCCAAATGCCATACTTCCTTTGGGTCGGCAATAGTCAGGCATTCGCCTTCATCGATCCACCCATATTTTGCCAGTAGATCGCCTGCCATGCGAATGGCAGCGCGTGCCGTAGTGCAACGTTCGATCATCAACTTGACGAGCTGCTGGCAATCGATCAGACCATTATCCGAATGCAGGCTTTCGCGTCCACCAAACGTAGATTCGCCAACGGCGAGTTGGTGATCGTTCATGCACGGGTAGGCAGTATTGATGTAGCCAAAGGTGGAAGCGACTTCGGGGATTTCACCGACCGGAGTATGTTGGTATGTCGGCATCGCGAATGAGTCACAGGGGGAGCGTTTCAGCATGGTTTGCATCGTACCGGGCGCGTGCGTTTTCGGTGGTACAATATCCAGCCAGGATCGTGTTCTGTGACTGTCGCATGTGTGGGATGTTACCACGCTGCTATCGGCCATTGCTTTTCTACCGACGGTAATTGTTGTGCACCCATCAGGATGGTCATCAAACCGGGAAGGTCGATTTAGGTATTGACCATGAATTGTGGTGACCGTAATGAACATACAAAATGAAAGTAATAGTACCAGCTTATTGATTCTCATGATAGTCCCCTTCGGAATGTTGCCAGGTTAAATACGGATTTCTGACCAGATAGGCATTATAATATCGTGGATCGCCAGTGACTTCGTCACCGATCCAGTCCGGTATTTCGAATAATTGGTCTTCATATTCCAGTTCGATTTCCGCCAAAATGAGCGGCGAATTGGCGCCTAAAAATTCATCCACTTCCCACACAAAACCGGCGTAGGGAATTTTATAGCGAATTTTTTCAATGATGTATGCACCACACATGGTATTGAGAATTTCGTTGGCATCTTCAACAGGAATTTCGTATTCAAACTCGGCCCGGCTCACACCATTGGATTCGCCCTTGATTGTTAGCATCGCTGTCTCGCCGGATGTACGAACGCGCACCGTGCGATCGGGAGCAATACTGATATAGCCCTGACGATAACGTATTCCTCGAACCTGGTTTTTCCAGTTGTCGTTGGCGATTAAAAATTTTCGTTCAATTTCGACTGACATTGTTGAATACTCCTCATTATTCACATTTCGATGATTTGCCCGACATTTTGTGACGAATCTGAAGCTACACCTTATGTTCCAATTGCGGATCGAATGCGTTGCGGGAAGGTGCATATAATATATTAATCTTGCTTAACGAATGCAATCTTTTTCTTGACATTAATATTTTCCGGCTGTACATTATTTAACCTGAATTTCTGAATTGAGTTTGTTAAATTAGCGGTTCAGTTATTAACGTGGAAATTAATGGAGAAGACCATGATTGTAGAAACAGTTGAAGTAAGTCCCCTGGCTGTCAATTGCACCATTCTGGGCTGCGATTCAACCAGGCAGGCAGTAGTTATTGATCCGGGTGATGACCTTGAATTAATGCTAAAAGTTTTGAAGCAACATCACTTATCCGCGACCAAAATTCTGATTACTCACGGTCATATTGATCATATTGGGGCAGTTGGACATTTACAACGTGCTTTAAAAGTAGAAACCTACATGCATCGTGATGACAGTGCATGGTTGACCAATGCAAAAATGCATGCAGCCATGTTCGGTATTCCTGATCCGGGAGCAATTGTTATTGATCAATATATTAATGAGGGTGATTCGATTACTGTGGGTGATCTATCGATTGATGTACTGCACACCCCGGGTCATTCCGCCGGAAGTGTGACGTATTGTGTTGGTGAGCACCTGATTGTTGGGGATGTTTTATTTCATCGTTCCATCGGCCGAACTGATTTGCCGGGCGGGGACTATGATACGTTGATTGAAACGATAAACAATAAAATATTTACCCGAGACGATGACATGATTGTTCATCCGGGGCATGGGCAATTCACTACAGTGGGCGATGAGAAGATGCATAATCCGTTTTTTGATCACAAAATTTAATTTATTTATGTTCGTTTCAAATATCAATTTTGCAGCAGTGATCTTATTGGATGAAGAAATAGAAATGAAATAACCTAACCTGGATAAACCAGAATTAAAAAAATTAGACAGGATAACAGGATGAACAGGATTTCTTAGAGGAAGAGATTATACAAA
>JAFGDW010000272.1 GCA_016931935.1 Candidatus Zhuqueibacterota bacterium
ATGTGAACGCAGTTTCGTTTTATTTACTTATGTCAACATCAGCTCATCATCGCTTTAAGCCGACGCTCTTTGTCGGCTTAAATAATAGTTGTGCTAACACTCATAGTAATTTTGCTCATCAAAATTATCAAAAGAATTTTTTTTTTGTTCTGGCACTATTTATCCAATATAATTAATTTTTTCAGAAAGCCAAGAATATTTTAAATAATATTAACATCTATGATCATTTTCATATTGAGTTTCAACTATAATCAACTAATAATGTAACTCTCCAGAAACTTGAAATATGCTTTTAAATTCTATCAATAATCAAATGAAGATAATAGTTTGTCATTCCCCGGGAAAACATCGGGACTGTAAGCCGGTTTTCGCCGTTTTGGGGCGGAATACCGGGATCTCCTTCCACATATTTCGTAAATAAAACATATCGTTGGATGGTAATAATCTAGAAAAAGAATAATCCGGATGTCTTATTCGCTCAAGCTTAGAGCATTTTAAAAGTTTTTTAGATCAAATTAGATTCGTTTTAGACGAATCTCTTATAATATTTAGCAGGCCGTTGCCTAAGCCTGCCTTCTCTCTCCGGCGTACCGCCGCGAGCACGCCGGTGGGAGACGGCAAGCCCAGCCGACGCTTAAATCCATGCCTTAACTGAATAATTACCTGATAATAAATGATTTCATATAATAATCAATATTTTCAGAGATATGATCATGCCGACAATTACTGGGGAAAATATAAAAGCAGTATCTTATTAATTTATGATCATGCAAGTTGTGAAAGTTGTTTTCTCAATCATTGGCCACTGGGCGCAAAGTTGTACATCTTCTAACATATCGATTGGAAAATAAGGTGGAGTATCAAGTCAGGAACTAACAGAAACAGGATTATTATTAATCATTCCCCAAGCGCCAGGCACAGCATTGGTCACAAACTAAAAGATGATGTGGACAATGATCATTAGGCAAAATTTGATTTTGCGCGAACATTTTTTGATGAACAAGGTGGCAAGCTGCATGCGCTTCATTTATTGCATTCAGGGGAAACGTACGGACGGTACGATTTTCACTTGTTCAACGGCAAAGTAACCGCGGCAGTCCTTTATTTGAAATCAATACCAGAGTAACTTTTATAAAACAAACAAAATAAATAAAGAACTTTTTTGATATAGAATTGTTAATACAGAATAAATTAATTGTCACTCGAAATAATGTATTGTTTTGCGATGAGAAGCCTAATAAAAGAAATTCTGTCGACAAGAAAACAACGAATGAATTAATTCTTTTTGACCCTAAAATTTTATTTTTCGCAGGATTCATTTAATTATTAAGGAGTTAATTATGACCTCAAAAGAACGAGTATTAGCTGCAGTGAATCATCAGCAATCCGATCGGGTGCCAATTGATTTTGGAGGACATCGTTCATCCGGTATTATGGCGATTGCGTATGCCAAATTGAAGAAATATCTCGGAATTCATTCCGGCGATATCTATGTGTATGATTTCGTTCAACAATTGGCAATCGTCGAGCCAGACGTATTAGATGTCTTGGAGATTGATGTCACCGAAATGGGACGAGGCTATATGCACAATGCAAACGAGTGGCAGGATTGGACTTTACCCGACGGAACACCATGCAAAATTCCTGGCTACATTCACGTTGAGAAACGCGGTGATGACTGGATTTTATTTTCCGAAAACGGAACGGAAGTAGGCATTCAAAAAAAAGGCTGTCTCTATTTCGAACAGACTCATTTTCCAATGATAGAACGAGCTATTCAAGATGACGACTTTTCCGATCTCAAAGAAATACTAAAAAATTTAATGTGGTCAACACCTCATCCCGGTGGACATTTGCCGTTAGACGCAGAAGGCCTGAAACAATTAGCGACCTACGCAAAAGCGCTGCGCGAATCAAGTGATCGCGCAATTGTGGGATTGTTCGGTGGTAATCTTTTCGAAGTTCCGCAGTGGCTGTACCGTATCGACAATTACATGATGAATATGGCATTGTATCCCGAAGCAGTGTATCGCTTGTCCGAAATGCTCACGGATATTTATCTCGCGAATTTGGAGAAATGGTTAGGTGCCGTTGGCAAGTACATCGATATTGTACTTTTCGGTGATGATTTAGGCGGTCAAAAAGGTCCACTTATTTCGCCGGTGATGTATCGTGAGTTCTACAAACCTTTTCATAAGAAGATGTGGCAGCGTGCCAAGGAATTGGCGGATGTAAAAATCAACTTACATAGCTGTGGCGCGATTGAGCCTTTTTTGGATGATCTTATTGATGCGGGACTCGACATTATTAATCCCGTTCAAATCGCTTGTACGGGGATGGATGCGGAATCATTAAAACGAAAATACGGGGATCGCATGTGTTTCTGGGGTGGCGGGTGTGATACCCAACACATTCTTCCGATGGGTACAACACAAGCTGTTGCAGATCATGTCAGGAAACAAGTAAGCACGTTTAAACCTGGCGGTGGTTTTGTGTTCCAACAGGTGCATAACATCATGGTCAATGTGCCTCCTGAAAATATTGTCACGATGTTTAAATCGATTAATAGTTGAATTGGCTGGCAGTAAATGGGGTTTATTTCCTTGTTCTTATTAATCTGATATAGAGCTTTCATCAGAAAACTTTCAGCTAAATAATGAAATTCAGCGATTGCGAGATGAAAACAATCGATTAAAATGAGAATAAGGAGAACCTGACACTTAAGCTGCCATATCTCCGAATCCAACATCCATGAATTATTCAGTCATTTTGAATTCGAAACTAATTTATAAACAGATATATTTTACGTCATCCAAATGAATAACGAACTGTTAATCTTTTCCAACTTGAAAAGTTTCCATGCATTTCAATTTTTTTAAAAAAAGCGCTTTCTATCACCTATCTTCCTGAAAATCAAATTGCCAATGCCTATCGCTCTCATCGCATCCAGGTGTTTGTCGCTGTCTATCTCGGCTATGCATTTTTCTACTTGATACGCAAAAATATCGCAGTTGTGCTGCCAAGTCTAATGGAGAACCTGGAGATTTGAAATGGGGTTCATCTTATCTTTATTTAGCGCCACCTATGCAATCGCAAAATTGGTGAATGGACCATTGTGTGACCGTTCCAATCCGCGTTATTTCATGGCCGTCGGTCTGGAGGACGCCGCAGTTGTCAATCTCCTGTTTGGTTTGAGTTCGGGCATATGGTTCTTTGCTATTTTCTGGATCATGAACGGTTACTTCCAATCCATGCGAAGTCCGATCGGCCCCAAAACAATCGCAAACTGGTTTAGTGCAAAAGAGCGGGGACGCTACTATGGCCTATGGAACACCTGTCATAATTTTGGCGCTTTCACAATTTTGTTCGTCGGTGGATTCATTGTCGAACGTATGGGGTGGCGTTATGGTTTTTATCTGCCCGCTGGCTTTTGTGTGTTGGGCGCAGCTTATGTCGCGTGGAAAATGCTTGATCGCCCGGAAAGCGCCGGTTTACCACCAATTCAGGAGTATCATGGCGAAGTTCCCAAAAACGCAGTCAAAGATACGGACGAATCCGCTTTTGAAATATTTCGAACTTATGTGCTGAAAAATCCTCGCATTTGGATTCTTAGCATCGCTTGTATGTTGATTTACATGATCCGTTATGGATTGGGTGATTGGGGCATTACGTACTTAAGTGAAGTGAAGGCATCATCAGTCGGATGGGCAAGTTTGAAATCAAGTTATTTAGAATTAATGGGTATACCGGGGACAATTATCGCAGGCCTTATTGCTGATAAATATTTTAGTAAACGTAATCTCGTGGTTGCCAGCATTTACCTGATCGGTATGTGCTTCACAATTTTATTGATCTTTTTAGTACCACAGGGATATGGCGTTCTGGATGGAGTTGCGTTTGGATTGTCTGGATTTTTTATCTACTGAGCTCAAATGGTGTGCACCGGTCTCGCACCTTTAACTATGGTTCCGCGCCGTGCAGTTGCTTCAGCCGTTGGATTAACCGGCGCTATGAGTTATTTTGGGGCAGTTATTACCTCCACGTTACGCGGCTGGCTGACTGATAAAATGGGATGGGAGGTGACGTTTATTTTCTGGACAGGTTGCGCCGTTGTCGCTCTTATTATTTTGCTTCCTTTAATTAAAAATCAACAGTTGCACTCAGAAATTTGAGATTTTCCATACAGTGTACAAATTCATAAATTGAAAGGTGAATTCTTGCATGCAGAAGAAAGATGATCAAATTACGGTTATTTTCTTTGATGTCGGCGACGTTATGGCGCATGATTATGTGGATAGCAAAGTTGCTGACTTGGCGGCAAAACATAATAGAGATCTACACGAAATGTTGAAATTACGAAAACAAGTTCGCGCCCGGGCGGATGCCGGAGAAATCTCTGACCGCGAATTCTGGGTTCAATTGCTTGCCGCCGTCGGTGTGACCGCAACTGAAAGCGATCTTGAATGCGAGACATTTGAACAGCCCATTGAAGCAACTCTGGAAGTTGTCAAACAATTAAAGCAGCTTGGCTATCGATTAGTTATTTTATCAAACGATTCTCGGGAAAGCTCGAACTATCGGCGCGCCAAGTATGGATATGATTCAATCTTCGACCATGTCATTATTTCGTGCTATTATGGACTGATAAAACCGGACTCTGAATTATATGAGAAAGCGCTGCAAGAATTAAATATAGCCGCGCACGAAAGTCTGTTTATCGATGATCGAGAGAAAAACGTAAAAGCAAGCGAATCGGTGGGAATGAAGGGAATTCTGTTCAAGAATGCAGCTCAGTTATCTGACGAATTACGTAAATTAGGCCTTATCTAATTTACGCATATATATTGCATAAGCATGCCTTTGTGCGTCCAGCAATATTATTTATATACACGATACTCGATTATTGTTTTGATTACAAAATAGGATTAGGATTATGAGCCGGAAAAATAGTTAGTCTTAATCCTTTTTGTTTATAATAAATTAGTTCATTTTGCCTTTTGTACTTCTAAACCGATACATCTCTCACCAATATTTTAATCGCCAATAGCCAGGAATCTGTGCCCGGATATTTCCGAATTTATTAAATGAGAATATTCGGAGAGCATAATTTTTTTCTTGATTTTATAAAAATTTATGTCTATAATTAAGTGTCGCAAATACTACATAATATTATTAATCATGTCGCATTGTCAACAATTCCAAAAAATGTAAATTTCAAGTAAAAAGTGTACCATTGTATTAATTGAAAAGTATACCAGTGGATTAACAGTGCAAGCGGTAACGTAAGGAGGC
>JAFGDW010000016.1 GCA_016931935.1 Candidatus Zhuqueibacterota bacterium
AAAATCTCACCACATATAGTCAGGGAGCCGCGTAACAACGCCTGTACGAACTGCCACGCACAGCCTGGCTGGAAAAAACGGGGTGCAAATTTTTCCGTCCGTACCGATGTGCATCTCCGCGCCGGGCTCAAATGTGTAGATTGCCATCCAGCCGGTTCGAAGGCGCTGGATAACCGCATCAACGAAAAAGAAATGCACCAGATCGCCAAGGGCGATGATCCGGGCGGCCAGGTGCGCAATGATTTGGATAATAGCATGCTGGATTGCGATTATTGTCATACAAACGGACATCTCGGCGCGCCGATCGCCAAACATACCTGGCTGCCGCCGCTGCATCTGGAGAGCATCGCCTGTCAGACCTGCCATATTCCGCAGCGCACGGTCAAAGCCGCGCAGGTGCAGGCTGGCGATGTGTTTAATCCCGGCAGCAAAATTCCGAGCAAGGGAAAACATTTGTGGACGTTTTACGGGCCGGACATGCAGTACTACAACCATTATGGCAATATGGGCATGATGGATTTTGAAGACAAACCGACAGATATTTTCATACCACCGCTGGCCAAATACAAAGGCAAGATTTATCCAGTAAACCGCGTACACAGTTCCTGGCCGGCCATTGAAATTGAAGGAAAACCGGGCCTGATGCAGCCAAGAATGGGCGACATTTACAAGATGTGGACAAGCCATTTTGCGGACTCGACAAAATATGTTGAACTGTCAAAAATCAAAGATGACAATAGCGACGGCGTCATTGAAGTTAATCGGGCGGAAGAGATCGACGCGCTGATCGCCTCGGTGACTGCGCTTTTGAGCGACATCAAGTATCCCATGCAAGGTAAAAAGGTCGTCTGGGCAATGGATGAGCGGATTTACAGCAGCGGCTCGAGTTACCGAACACTTCCAAAAGAGGAATGGGAAGCTTCGGTGTATGGCAATGTACATACCTATAATCATGATGTATTTCCGGCGCGATCCGCTCTCGGTTCAAACGGTTGTCTGGATTGCCATGACAGAAAATCAGCTTTTTTTATGGGAGAAGTCGTGCGCTACCCGTTCGATGAGAATGGCAACACCGTAACCATGCCGCAGTACCGCTTGATAGGTTTGACGTCATTCAGTGCCTGGACCAGCATCTGGCGGGAGACGTGGTTAAAGCCGGTACTTTATATCGGTTTGTTCCTGTTGCTGATGATTCCGCTTGCTTTGGCAGGCGAGTTTATTTTGCGCTGGATTTACGAGCCTCATCCAATGCCGAAAGTACTGACCTACGTACCGGTTCTTCTGGTCGTATTCCTGAGTGTGGCCTTCTTGCTGATGATGGCTGACCGGCAATTGGTGAATTTTATTCTCCCGTCACGTTTTTGGCTGGACAGCAACCACTTTACAATTGCCATGGTGATTTTGTTGGCCGGTATTCTGGCTATTGTCTATCGGCTGCGAAATGTAGTGCAAAAAAAATCGGAAAACAGAAAACAGGTTATCTGGACAAACGAGCTGGTGACCTCCTTTATTGTATTATTTGTTGCCGGCCTGTTGATGTTAATCAAGGTTCCTGGTTTAGCCGAAGTGAATCGATTCGTTTATACCGTTTTTGATATTGCACTCTTGTTTATACTGATCGGAGTGCTGGTCACGTTTTATACACGAATTATTAAAAACACCACTCAACAAAAAATAACCGCATGATATTGATGTGAATTTTCAATATTTAATAAAACAAGGAGGAACGTCATGTTAGCACAAAGTCGAAGAAACTTTATCAAAGCTGCCGGTGCGGCCGCACTGGTCGGAACTGCAGCAAAAAAAGTAGATGCGATTGAAAACGAGATTTTAATTGTCGGTGTGGCGTGCAGTCCCCGTAAAGGGAAAACCACTGCTGCCTCTGTTCAGGCGGCGCTGGATACCGCCAAAAGCGTCGATAGCAAAATAACCGTCGAACTCATTGATCTGGGCGGCAGAGATATTAGCGGTTGGAAACCGCCGGTTGAAGGGCAAAACGTTGGGGATGATTTTGATTTGATTCTTCCGTCGTTTAAAGCGCCGAATCTGGGTGGTATCATCATCGGCACGCCGGTTTATTTTAGAAATATGAGTTCTCTATGTGCGGCATTTTTGGAGCGGCTGAGTGTAATGCGGCAGCCAGTGCTGCAGTTGGCCAATAAAGCGGTTGGCGCGCTGTCGGTGGGCGCTTACCGGAACGGCGGCCAGGAACTGGCGATTCAGCAGATACAAACCGCTATGCTCTGTCATGAAGCCATGATCGTAGGCGGAAAATCGGGTGCATTTCAGGGCGCTACCTTGTGGAATGACGGCAGCGATGACATCACCAAAGATGCGTTTGGCATGACCAGCGCGAAAAATCTGGGAATGCGAGTCGCGGAAGCGGCATTGACATTAAAAGGTTAAATTAAGGTGGCAGAAAAATGAATACTTTAGGATTTATCGGCGGCGGCCGTATTACGCGGATTTTTTTGCAGGCGATGCAAAATAAAGATGTTGCGCTTGACACGATTATGGTGAGCGATCCGGACGACAAGACGCTGGACAAGCTAAAGAGCGAATTTAGAAAATTAAAGGTGACGGCGGGATCGAATATCGAGGCAGCATCACAGGATGTTGTTTTTCTGGCTGTGCATCCGCCGGTGTTAAAAGAGGTGCTGCCGCAGGTTGCGCATGATGTATCACAGGCAAAAGCAGTTGTCTCTCTGGCTCCGGTATTCACGTCAGAGAAAATATCCGGCATGTTGAATGGATACAACAAGCTTGTGCGGATGATTCCGACTGCGGCGAGTTATGTGAATGCAGGATATAATCCCGTGTGGTTTTCAGAATATATAGGCGAGACAGAAAAGAACCTGTTGCAGGAGCTGTTTGCTGTGCTGGGTGACTGTCCTGAAGTAGAGGAAGACAAACTGGAGGCTTACGCCATCGTCACAGCCATGGGGCCGACCTATCTGTGGCCGCAGTTGAATGAGTTGCACAAGCTGGCGCTGGATTTTGGTTTGACTGAAGAGGAAGCAGTGTCCGGAATGAAGGCGATGGTAGCGAATACGATGGAACTGTTATATGACGCCGGTTTGTCGTATGACGAGGTCGTTGATCTGATTCCGGTGAAACCGCTGAGTGAATCGGAGAAGGATTTTCGAGACGTGTATCGAACAAAATTAAGTGGATTATACAACAAATTAAAAGGAAAATAAAGATGTCCGGCATTACAAAACGATTATCATTTTTAGACCGCTATTTGACATTGTGGATATTTCTTACCATGCTGGCCGGCGTGTTTGGCGGTTATTTTGTGCCACGGATCGCATCATTCTGGAACCATTTTCAGGTCGGGACAACAAATATCCCGATTGCCATTGGATTGATTCTGATGATGTATCCGCCGCTGGCCAAAGTGAAATATGAGGAACTTGGCGATGTTTTCCGCAACGTTAAAGTGCTGGGATTATCTCTGGTGCAGAACTGGATCATCGGGCCGATATTGATGTTTGTCCTTGCGGTTGTGTTTTTACGCGGTTATCCTGAGTACATGGCAGGATTGATCATGATCGGTCTGGCGCGATGTATTGCCATGGTGATTGTGTGGAACGAGCTTGCTAAAGGCGACACGGAATATGCTGCCGGGCTGGTGGCGTTTAATTCGATCTTTCAGGTGCTGTTCTATTCGGTGTATGCGTATATCTTTTTAACGCTCATTCCATTTTGGTTGGGCTTGAACAGTTTTGTGGTTGATATCACTATCGGGCAGATTGCCGAGAGTGTTTTTGTTTACCTTGGCATTCCATTCATTGGCGGCATGATCACGCGGTTTGTAGGCCTCAAACTCAAAGGCAAAGAGTGGTACGAAAAAACGTTCATTCCAAAGATCAGTCCCATCACCTTGATTGCACTACTATTCACGATCTTTGTCATGTTTTCACTTAAAGGTGAAATCATTGTCAAAATTCCCTTGGATGTCGTTCGAATTGCCGTTCCATTATTGATTTATTTTGTTGTCATGTTTCTGGTGTCGTTTTACATGGGCCGAAAGATTGGTGCAGACTATTCAAAAACAGCAACGCTATCCTTCACTGCTGCTTCAAATAATTTCGAACTCGCTATAGCCGTTGCAGTAGCGGTGTTCGGCATAAACTCCGGGGCAGCATTCGCGGCTGTCATCGGACCTCTTGTGGAAGTGCCAGTGCTGATCAGCCTGGTAAATGTAGCGTTATGGTTTCAGAAAAAGTATTTTGGATCGGTAGAAAAAGGTAATGTTGAGGCGGAGGATGTGTGCCCGTGAAATGGTAATAGAGGACGGGATGAGCAGGATGAACAATATGTGATTTTTATCGATATTATCGTGTTCATCCTATGAATAAATTTTATTAATAATCAAAGAGGAAAAACAAATGAATGTCAAAGTATTGGGCACCGGGTGCTCCAAGTGTAAATTATTAGAAGAACGGATTAAAAAAGTTGCTGCGGAGAACAATATCGATATTGACCTGGAAAAAGTTACGAATATCAATGACATCATGTCGTTTGGTGTGATGTTGACGCCTGGATTGGTTGTAGACGGTGAAGTAAAGACCAGCGGCAAGATACCGAGTGAAGATCAAGTATTAAGCTGGATTCAATAGGGAGTTACTTTATGGTTCAACTGGAAGTTCAATATTTTAAGAATGCCCGTTTCTGATAACCCCGGTAGGGCTTACCTTTTTTTATAAAGATGGTTTACATACCCTAATCGAGTTTGAGGAAATTGTCGAAATAAGAATATTAGCTAACCAGAAAGCGACATTGAACTAAAATTAGTTGAGGAGTTATGAGAGTACTAAAAATATTTGGCCTGATTTGTTTGGTAGCTATAATGGATTGTCGATCTGATGCAAATACGCAAAAGCAAATCGGACAAACTGAAAAAGGTGTTGCAAAGATTACATTTGTTGAACTTGGTTCTATTAATTGTATTCCGTGCAAGGCTATGCAGCCAGTAATGAAAGCGATTGAAGAAAAATACGAAAGTCAGATCAAAGTTGTCTTTTACGATGTCTGGCAGCCGGACCAGAAAAACTATGCGCAGGAATATAATATCAAGCTTATACCCACGCAAGTTTTTTTGGATGAAAACGGCAAAGAGATCATGCGTCATGAAGGTTTTTTTGCCGAGGAAGAAATTGATGCCTTTCTGCAAAAACAAGGTCTAAAGCCTAACAAGGGAAAATCATCATGATTCAGCATTTGTTTTCTGCTCTTTCTTCAGCTTTAACACAATCCCTGTGGATAGCTCTTTTGAGCTCTTTCATTTGGGGCGTGCTTAGTATTCTTTTAAGCCCGTGCCACTTATCAAGCATTCCATTAGTCATTGGATTTATTATAAAGCAGGAAAAGAAAACGTCCTGGCGAGCATTTATGCTGGCTTTTGTTTTTGCCCTTGGTATCCTTGTCTCAATCTCAATTGTTGGCATTATCACCTCTTCTCTCGGTCGCTTGATGGGGGATCTAGGCCGTATTGGAAATACTATTGTGGTCGTGGTTTTTTTTATTGTAGGATTATATCTGATGGATATAATTCATCTAAATTGGTCATT
>JAFGDW010000017.1 GCA_016931935.1 Candidatus Zhuqueibacterota bacterium
AAGAACCAGTTACGGTTCGATTATGCCTACAATGATCTTGGAGTTCTTGAAGGCATCCATCGCGTTGGTTTGGGAATATCATTCTAACTTAACAAAGAATAAAACGCGTTATATAACCTATTCTCTTTCTTATTCACAAAATAGGAATCAAGAATATTGGAGGAACAACATGGTAAATTTCCATATAAACCGATTATTACTCACTGGATTAATGGTCATCACCGTGCTTTTGCTGTTTAGCTGTGAGGCCAAAAATCCAGGCTCTCCATCACCAAACCAGGCTCCCGATACTTTTATTTCGGTGGCAAGCCCGGGAAATGTTACAACCATTAGTTGGTACGGGACGGATAAAGATGGCTTTGCCGAAGTTTTCTATTATCAATGGGATGGCGATGCCGATTGGACCCGTACCGAAACATTATCAGCGACATTTAACGATGTGTTTACCAGCATCGAGGATATGCGTACATTCTATGTCTATGCTGAAGACAATATCGGTGAACGTGACGCGACACCTGCTTCCGTTACGCTTACACCTTCAGATGCCCGTCCGGAGACAAAAATTACCTCCGGTCCGGATTTTGGCAGTAAAACTGGTGAAGATGTGACGTTTGCGTTCTCCGGTGAAGATTTCGATGCCGGTGGCGCTGTTACCAGTTTCATGTATACCATGGACGATTTGAGTACGTGGATCACAGTACCGGTCGATGTAAATTGGGCGCGCTTTGAAGGCTTAAGTACTGGCCCGCACACATTTTATGTAAAAGCAGTCGATAATCTGGAAGCGGCTGATACATCACCTGCATCGCGTACATTCATTGTTGAAGGTGCCACATTTACACCAGCAATTACCAACCTCAGCCCGGTTTCGGACGGCGGTGGCTGGTTTGCCGGTGCAACCCTGGTCTTCCGTTGGAATGCCGATGCTAATTACTATTCTGGCCAATTGGCGGTAGCGCCATATTCTTATTCAATGAATGATGCCACCAATTTCGATGAATCACCTAAAGCCCTGGCAAGCGGCTGGAATACCAGTACTGAATTTGCTGTCACACCGGGCGCGGGCGACCAAACATTCTATCTCAAAGTTCGCGATACCGCTGGCAGCATTTCACTGCTGAAGATCGGAATCTCTGCGGCTCAACCTGCATTCGACAAAGGAATTCTGGTGGTTAATGGTGTTTCATCTGGTGCCTATGGCGATGAAATTGAAACTGCCTGGGCCGATAAAATGTATTTTGGCGATTATGATGTAGATATCTGGGATTTGTTCGGAACAATGAGCACTCCGGAAGTTGTTGCAATTGCTGATCTTAAAGCAGCCGGATATGATTATATTGGTGGCGGTGGCCCATGTGGCCCGGATGTCCTGAAGGATTATTCAACAGTAATCTGGCTTGGTAACGATTATCAAGGTGATCTGGACGACTGGCTGCTGTCTCCGATTCTTCCGTATTTGCAAGCTGGTGGAAATGTATTGTTAGCTTCACGGCTCGCAGCCGATTTTTGCGATGACAATCTGACCAGTTACCTTAATATCGGGTGGCGTGAAGGTGCAGCGGCTGGTAGTGCTGGAAACGGCGTGACCCTGTCTGAATGTAAAGCTGTCTACCCTGGACTTGTTGATATGCCAGGAGCCGGACTAAGCCTGACTAATGTCTTCTCTGGCGGTGGCTTTATGGAAGATTCATCGATAGATGACAATGTGACCTTGTGGGATGGCAATACAATCTTTCAATCCGGTTCATCATTCCTGCTATTCGCCCATCGTAGCAGTGCATACGATGCCAGTTACCCATTTTCATATGTTCGTGGTATCGGTGTCTGGGCAGCTCCCAACTTTGGAACGGCAGATGCCAATAAAGGCAATTTTGTCCTGATTGGCGGCCGGCATTATCGCTATGACCATGAACCGTTTAAAGCTAACATGTCATATATTATCGGCAACTTTTTTGGTGAATAATCCGCCCAGAACATGATTCGATAATCCGAAATGGGTTAACATGGAGGAAATAAATATGCTTTTATCCAGCAAATCTCTTTTAAAAATTATCATTTATCTCACGGTGCTCGGCGTTTTGGTCGGTGGATGCGGCAAAAACGAACCCAGCCGCCCCCAGACTGCGACGGTTCCGATTGAAACAATTATAACTGCGGGACCATCCGATGGCGAAACCCTGGTATGGGGCGCCACCGCAACCTTTAACTGGAAGGGTGAGATAAATCCTGGTGATATCATTCAATTTCAATATACGTTAACGTCCGTTGTTAATGGTGAAACATCAACAACTTCCGCCGCAGCGTTGCAACGTTCCATTAGCTATGCAAACCTTGCGCAAGGTACGTATACATTCTCGGTTGCATCCGTTGCGGTCGCGAATGAAGATACAGTTACGGACAGCTCACCGGCGACCAGAAGCTTCACCGTTGGTGCAGCGGCCCAGGCGCCGCCGGCAGTTGCCATTATTTCCGGTCCGAAAGAAAAATCATTCACAGCCACTGGTGCGGATGTTTTCCTGAGCTGGGAAAGTACAGCACAGACAGGACGGGAATTAACTGGTTTCGCTTACCGCCTGATTAAAGACGGCGTGGCAGGTGACTGGTCCGATGTGGATATGGCCTATACCAGCGTGGGTTATTACGATATGGCAAATGGCAAATATACGCTTGAGGTTAAATCCGTTGATAATGCCGGTCAGGAAACTGTGGTGCAACGTCAATTCGAGGTAAAAACACCGGATGTGTTGTTCGCAATTGAAAGCTTGACAGCTACGGATGTCGAATTCTGGCATGAAAACGTATTGCGTGATTTTGCCTATGAAGACTATCACGTTTCCGATGCTGCTGCCTTAATTGCAAAACTGGATCCGAATGTTTATTCAACCGTGGTATGGGCATGGAAAAATGACTACAGCGCGGTATTGGATTCGGCGAATTTTGCCGATGTAACTGTTGCAGGAACTGTAGGAAAAGCTGTAAGCGATTACCTGCAGGCTGGTGGCCATTTATGGATCGTTGGCTCCGAAGTTATGTGGGGCCTGGATGACAATAATGCTTTGGGATGGACTGAAGTTATTTCCGGTTCCGATACATCGTATGTTACCGGTATAAACACATTCGCTCGTGAAGTATTACATGCCAAAACCTATAATGAAGATGACGCCGATTTTCAAGGGGCAAATAGCGCGGGTGTCGGCAGCTATAACTCCATCGTGGTTGATGGTAATGCCACGTTTGCATGGTGCGATGTTGTCGAACCATTTGATGAGGCTGAGACGATTCTTGTTTTCTCGTCCGGTGTTTTTGATGGCCAATCAACGGCGATCCGCTACCCTGCAGGCGCAAGCAATCCTGGTGATGTAAAAGTTATTTTCTGTGGATTTTACATTACCGATAGTACGCAACCCGCTGCCGTAAAAACAACGGATATTTATGAACTGGCTACTACCATTTTTAACGATCTCGGTGAAAACCTGGATTGGTGAGGTAACAGTACATAAGTTATAAAGTCTAATGAAAGGGATAATTATCTTCGGATGATTATCCCTTTTTATTTCAATTACAGTTCTTGTTGAAACCGCTCGTACTGAAAATAACGGCGCGGCGGCAGCCTGAAAGAGTCGGTAGGCTCAGGGAACGTATGTTGAGCATTGAAACATACATTTTTTGGATTACATGAAACTTGCCAGGAAATGAATCTATACTTTTTAAATTGGAGAGAATGCTATGTTCAGGTTCCGCTTCTGTCTCACTCCCGTTTTTGTTTTAATACTAATACATCATTCATATAGTGGTGTAACCGGAACACTTGCGGGCCGGGTAACCGATAAAACTACAGGGAAATCACTGGCAGGAGCAAATATTACAATTATGAATACGTATTTGGGTGCAGCAGCCGATTTGGATGGCTTTTTTCTCATCAACAATATTCCTGGCGGTAAATATGATGTCAATGTCCGGATGATTGGTTACAACTCTATTATCCAGGAGGATGTCGTCATACTAATGGATTTACGCACCACGATTGAATTTGAACTTGAGCCGACCATTCTTGAATTGGAGCAAGTGGTTATTCAGGCCGAATCGCCCATGATTCAAAAAGACGTAACTGCTACAACCCACTTCATTACAAATCAGGAGTTGGAGCACTTACCGGTACAATCGTTTCAAGAAATTGTCGAAATACAGCCGGGGGTAGCCGCCGGGCATATCCGCGGTGGTCGTAATAACGAGATACTCTATCTTGTGGATGGTTTTCCTGTTCAGGAAGCGATTGAAGGCAAAGTTGGTTCGGAATTGCCTATCAGCTCTATCATCGATATGACAGTGCAAACAGGCGGCTTTAATGCGGAATATGGTAACGCAATGTCAGGTGTCATAAATATTCTCACACGGGAAGGCACCGACAAATTTGATGCAAACGGACAAATTTCAGCAATACGCTATTCTTACCAAAATCCATTCAGTGATCATAGTAACGAACCTGACTACATTTCAGAATTTAATATTGGTGGTGCAATTGGTCCCCAACACCTTAAATATTTTTTATCTGCGGATGCCAGAGTTCCAAATACGCAATGGAAGCGTGAAGATTTTGGGCAACGCTTGTTAATTTTCAACAATGATAAGAGTTGCAATACAAATATTAATGGTAAATTGACATATCACCCTGGCAAAAGTTGGAAATTAACATTACAGGGATTGTTTTCCTATTGGCGCTGGAATGAGTATGATAATCGCTGGAAATTTAATCTTGCCGGCCTCCCCGATCGTTCCAAAAAGAGTTATCGCACAAGTATGACTGCTGTCCATACAATTACACCACAAATGTTTTATGAAATCAGATTCAGCCGATATAACGTTTTGAAATCAATCGCAGGTGAATCTTCTCGTAACCAGGCACCGATTGTCTACATGAACAACGATCCCCAAAGTTGGGTTATCGCTGGCGATTATCCCTGGTGGCTCGATCATGAGGAGATTCATAATACATTCAAATTTGACCTGACATCGCAGTTAACACATTTCCATCAAATTAAAGCTGGTGCTGAAATTGTTCACTATGATCTGAACAAAAAGAGTGTGCAACGAGTCACTGTTGATAATACCGATTTGAACTTCCCACAATATATTTCATACGTTGTGGATTATAATTACCAACCGATCATGGGGGCAGTTTATATCCAGGATAAAATAGATTATGACGGCTTGATCGCAAATATCGGCCTGCGTTATGATTTTCTCGATCCGCGAGCTGAGCGGCCAGCATTGGAAGAAGCGCTTGAGAATGAGCAAGATGGCTGGATAATTTCCAGTACGAAGACAGTGAAAGCGTCAGTAAAAAGACAGTTAAGTCCCAGGCTCGGCATTGCATATCCAATGGGTGAAAATCGTGAATTGCATGTTAATTTTGGCTACTTTTTCCAAATGCCCTTATTTGATTATCTCTATAAAAATGCCAATATCAATCCGTTGGAAGGCTTCGCTCCATTAAAGTATCCCGATTTAAAACCATCGCGATCTGTTTCATTTGAAATCAGTTATAAACACCAACTAAATGAGAACACATTACTGGATGCTACAGCATTTAAGAAGGAAGTCAGCAATCTCATTGACAATAATACCTATGTTGTAGGTAATTCCGGGGCTTTATCAGGCACCGGCTATTATAATTATGTCAATGCGGAAATAGCAGATATCCATGGCACCGAGTTGTACATAAAACGCCGGGTCGGGCAATTGATTTCCGGCAAAATAAGCTATACATTCATGGTTGCTCAGGGATCGGGTGCCACCAGAACAGACAAATTCGAATGGCTAACCAAAACAACACGACTCCGTGTCAACGAATATTACTTAAGTTGGGATCAACGCCATACGCTCGTATTAAATCTGGATGTTCGCAGGGCTAACAAATGGGGCATCAATTTACTTTGGACATGGAACAGCCCATTACCTTACACAAAATTTGAAGGTGATCGGACAATTCCGAATAGTGGACGGATGACTGCCACGTCGTCACTTGATGTTCGGCTGAACAGGGATTGGCAAATCTATCAATTTCCAATAACAGCATTTGCCGAGTTTCTCAATGTTTTCAACAACAAGAATGTTCTGTGGGTTGATTCCCGTGGTGTACCAGGCGGCTCGCTGGCTGATCCATCTGCATGGGATCAGCGGTTCCGATTTCGTTTAGGTTTAAACATAAATTTCTAAAACAGCCACTATTAACAAATTTCAAGTTTTGAATTCGAATGATAACTTAATCCTGTGAAGATTTTTTTGGGGTCAACACATGAGTAAAAAAATTGCACTGATTGGTATTACAATAATTCTTTTCATATTCAATTGTTTCAAAAAACAGGACCATGATATACTTGTCCCCAAAACTCCGATTTACAATATATCGGGCACGGTTTATTGTAGCGTGTCCCACCAAACCATTCCCGACGCTGACGTCATATTGACCGGAGAAGTTAAGTACAACGAAGAAGATACAAGCCGTACGATCCAATTTTATGCCGAAACCGATGAAAATGGAGTATATACATTTACCGATGTACCTGCTAATTTTACGTATGAAATAACTGCTTCAAAAACAGGTTATTTTCCGCAATCGGTCGAATGTAACTTCACATACACAAATCGGAATGCCGACGATATAATTTTGGGCAAATTATTGGTAATTCAAAATGAATATCAGTATGAGGATGTTGATATAAAAGGCCTTACTCATAAAGACAAAAACATTTGGATTGCAGACGGGAAAAACAGTCAGCTTATTGAATTTGATGAATCAATGGAAATCAAACGCAGTATCCGGTTCCCCAATTACCACCTGTTTGCTTTGGAATGGGACGGTGAATGGTTCTGGACATCAGACTACTATAAGAAAGTAATAATTCAATTTCAAATTATCGCTGAAGACTCAATAGAAATTTATAGTTTGTACCCCCTTCCTAATTCTCTTGAAGATGAAGGCCAGGTTTATACGATCAATGATTTTGCATATTTAAAAAGTATTTTTTGGGCTTGTGCACGTGAGGCTACTGAAATATTTATAAAATTACTTCTTGACTATCCCAATTCGATATATGTGTCGTATTACGATATTCCAATGCAGTTCGCCAAAGGAATTGAGGTAACGGATGATACGCTATATCTTGTCTGTCAACACGGTGCAGAAGCTCGAATGTACTTGTTGAACAGACCAACAATGGAATCCTCCGCTTTTTATGTTGTACCGAACGGCGCTGGTATGACTAAGTTCGATGAAACAGGCATCTGGGTAGCCACCGGTAATAAAATTACCCAATATTCATTTTAGATTTTTAAATAGACAATCCCCCATTTTCGGTATCAAAATTTCGGTATTTCCCAATAGAAATTCCTTCCCAATTTATTTGCAAAATCTTTTCTGCTATAGCAAAAAAGCCTGTCTTCCTGATGTTTCCACTTCATACCGTATAATTCATCATACTCAAAAATCCATTTTTTTCACTTAATTTACCTCCAATTTGATTACACTGCCCTTATTTTTACCAGAAAAAATCACGTGGACGGGTTATTGTTTTCCAAGCTATGCAATAATAATTTAGTATCAACTAAACATCAGGCATTTCTTCACAATTTACTCCCAAACTCTTTCAAGCTAAGAAGTGAGTAATTCCCTGTAATTGGTATTTTTCAAGTTTTAAATAAAGCAATCGTTCCGTTCGCTCTGCGGCGGAATGCAGTTAAGGACGCTCTGCGTCCTGTGTTTAAAAGATACGACGCAGAGCGTCGTAAGCTACGCTTCGCCAGGGACAGGCGGAGCGAGAGTTCGCCAATTATTGAGAATTGCACCGAGCTAAGAATAATTTAGTCTGTTCAATTTTTCAAAAATAAATACAATTCCGGTGGGCAATGCGATTACACCAAACAGGTAATCAACAAAACCGTCAATATCTTCCGGAATAGAAAGTGAGTATACATCTTGACTCGTGTATTAATTATTGAAGACGATATACATGCGCTATCAGGCCTTATCGAACTTCTTACAAGCGAAGGCTATGAAACATATGGCGCGCGAAACTTTAGTGATGCCAGTCAAATAATCATTACTCAATCACTCGATATTGTTATCAGTGACTATCGGCTGCCGGATAGAGATGGAAATGAAATATGTTTATTACTGAAAGAGTATCAGCCACTGGTAAAATTATTTCTAATATCAGCATTATTTGATCGTCATATGTTCGAGACAGCGAGACTCAATGGCGTGCATGAAATCATCTCAAAACCGTTAATCGTCGACGACTTGCTCAACAAATTGCAGCGATACGCGGTTGAATGTCATTAGCACTCAGGGCCTTGAAGAATTCAATCAAAAATATGTGCAATGCCTCAATCAGCATGAAATTTACGATTTATCATTAACCTTATTTAAGGAGGAAGTAATGTTTAACAAAACGTTAGTGTTACTTTTGATCATGTTAATCCCATCAATGATGTTTGCCGGTGTTAGCGGCAAAATTGCCGGGAAAGTCAATGATCAGGAAAATGGCTCTGCATTACCTGGCGCCAATGTGCAGGTCGTCGGAACAACAATGGGGGCAGCTACTAATATCGATGGTGAATTCTTCATTCTCAATGTTCCCATTGGTACCTATGCGGTAAAAGTAAGCATGATGGGTTACCAGCCCATGATAATTGAAGGCTTGAAAGTAACCGTCGACCACACAACTTCGGCGAATTTTCCGCTATCATCCACTGTTGTTGAACTTGGTGAGGCGGTCACGGTGACGGCTGAACGGGAGATCATCCAAAAAGATATGACCATGAGCCGTCAAGTTGTTTCCGGTAATGATATATTTGAAGCTCCTGTCGCGAGTTTTGAAGCTGCCGCCCAACTGTCAGTCGGCGCTGTTTCCGATCATTTTCGTGGTGGCCGTGGTAACGAAACACTTACCATGGTTGATGGATTGTCGATTAAAGATCCGTTCGCTGCATATTTTGGTGGTGCAGTTGGAGTGAATACCGGTATGGGCGTTAATCTTAACGTTCCGGAATTTGCCATTGATGAAATGGAAGTTTTAACCGGCGGATTCAATGCAGAATATGGCAACGCACAGTCCGGTGTGCTCAACCTGGTCACAAAAGTTGGCGGACCAAAGCATAGTGGAACAGTTCGTTTCTCAACATTCGCTCCGGAAATGTTCAATGAGGTGTCTAAAAAAGAGTGGTTTCGTGAAAAGGATTTAAATTTGTTTCTTATCCCGGATTTCACGGATTCGAACGGTGTTGCGCATCGCGGTTCAGAATTAGCCGGTTTAGGGGCTGAAGATATTAATTTGAATGAGTCTCAACTTCGTAATCTGCTTCGGCAAACCTTTGGCACCGATAAAGTAGGAGCGTTCAAAGGGCAGACAGCAGAATTTAGTCTGAGCGGACCGGTCCCGTTTGTTGATAAACTTATTCCCGGCACTGTTACCTATTCATTTAATGGTGATTATGACAATAATCCACGCCGCCTTTATGAATTTGACCGGGAACGCGAAACCGGCTCATTTCAAGGTAAATTATTATTCAAGCTCACTCCAAACTATCAACTCATGGTTTCCGGTATCGGATCATTTCAAAATGATCGAAGTGCTTCATTCGATGAAAGTAATGGCCATGGCGGTAAATTTCCGGGCGGCTATTATCCGGGTCTGGGAACAATGTATTCATACAAAGATGTCCAACGTTATCGCCAATTCCGCAATATGATGGGCCAGTTAAAATGGACGCATACATTATCGCCAAATTCATTTTATGAAATTTCCGCGGGTGCGCGCAGAAATTCCTTCACGAACAGAACGCGGGATTATAACGATCGTGATGCTGATGGCAACACTGAAGAATTTCTGAAATGGGGTAAAAAGCTAGCTCCTGCCGATCCATCTGATCCTAACACCACCTGGCAAGAACAGTTGCTATATTACACAGATGATATGAAATGGCTTTGGGTAGAAGCCGACGATAATGTCATCGTCGATGGCAAACCCTGGTCCGGCGGTTGGAAATGGGGCGTTCCCGGGAAATCACAGTGGGAAGAAATCTGGTATGTTCCCCGGGGCACATCGGAATGGTTACAAGAGTGGCGATACATTACCGGTTCAAATAACGAACTTGAATTGACGCCTTATCCGGTGACCGAATTGAACGAAAGTGATGTTTACATGATCCCCAACCAAACATGGAAAGTATTTGGTGACAATGTCGGATACTCCGATATGGTTAGCGATGTTTACAGCTTACGCGGTGATTACGTGAACCAGGTAACAACGCGCCATTTACTGAAAACCGGATTTCAATTTGAGTACAGCCGGCTGGATCAATTTAACACCGGATTTTATAGTTTAAGCAATTTCTATCTTGATGACTGGGAGCAAGATCCGTTTGATTTCGCTGTTTATGCACAGGATAAAATCGAACTACAAGGAATGATTGTCAATGCCGGTTTGCGTTTCGATTATTACGATCCCAATGGTTTCGTCGGGGAAAAACTAAGGTATCCGGGAAACCTGATCAATCCTGTTGATCGTTCCAAAGAGGTTGGCACCGATGATTATTTCAACAATCCCCAAACGGCAAAAGCATACTATCAATTCAGTCCGCGTTTGGGTATTTCTCATCCAATCACAGAAAATGATGTCCTCCACTTTACATATGGACATTTTTTCCAGCGTCCTGAATACCGTTACATATTTGAAAATATAGCCTATGATTTTGAAGGATCATACGAAGAAATGGGAAATCCGGAATTAAAACCGGAAAAAACCATTTCCTATGAACTGGGAATCGAGCATCGGTTTGGAGTTGATTATGTAATTGATGTCACCGGTTTTTACAAAGACGTTCAAAATCTGGTAACCCAAATCCAGGCGGGTACGGCGCCATTTACAGATTATTGGCTGTATACAAATGCTGATTATGCGAACATCCGTGGTTTTGAATTTACCATCAAAAAGATGTACTCAAAATATTTCTCCGGTCAAATCAATTACACCTACATGGAAGCCAAGGGCCGTGCATCCGATCCGCAGGATGGTGGCACGTTCTTGTGGCGCAAACAATTGCAGCCGAAACGGGATGAATATCTTGATTTCGACCAACGGCATACCGTTAACTTCACATTGAATTTCAGATTACCCGAAACATGGGGTCCTGCTATTGCGGGTATTCACCCATTGGGCGACTGGTCGCTTAATATTCTGACAGCTTATGGAAGTGGTCTGCCATATACATCAGCCACCCGTACGGTTGTCCCGCCGGTGAATGACAGACGCTTGTCTTACACATTGACCACCGACCTCAAATTTCATAAATATTTTAAAGTATGGAAAAATGCAAGGACATTTCTATTCATAGAAGGTTATAATATTTTTAATCAGCTAAACTTGATTTCAATGAGTTCTGAAGGTTCTTCTACCGATGATTACGCCGATTACTATGACCGATTCGGCACTACCGGAGGTCTGTATAACGATTGGTCAGTTTGGGGGCCACGTCGACACTTTAAAGTTGGCGCCGGACTGGAATTTTAATTTGGCGTGATTGTATACCCGAAGACTATTTTCTATTGATATGATGAATTCTCAACAAACCAGGTTTCTTTGTGAAACCTGGTTTGTCTATCTCGTTGTTGTTTTTTTACAGACAAGGGAATTAAAATTGAGTGATCAAATTCGGGGCATTTATCATTTCTATGATATTTAATAGTTGTCTATCACTCATCGACTCCACTCGGAGTGAAGAATTATTGGTTTCATGTTGAGCGAAGTCGAAGCATGAGATGCAGCCCACGATTTGATACACCCTCTTTAAAAGTTAACGACTTTATTTTTTGAAATCGTTCTGCTAAACGCAGCCAGCTTGGAACATCAAAGAAATGCTGCATGAAGCAGCCACACTAGTAGCACAAAAAGCGAGGGACGAAAAATGAACAAACTGATTAGTGTGATGCTCATTATCCTTTCCATTTGTTTATTCGTCATTCAAACAACCGATGGATACACAAGGATTAAAGGAGAACCATCGCAATCACTTAAAAAGTCAACAAATGCAGTTCGCTATTTGCAAAATATTGGGAATTTGTGGACGGTCATTTCCAATTACGGATTTATTGGTGATGATTCGTTTAATAATCCGACGTTTGAGTATCCGGGGGGTTCCGGGAATCATTACCTCTATCAGGGATCAATCTGGATAGCAGCTAAAGATCCGGGGGGTGTTATCCACGTCACGGCTGCAGACGAAGAAGAATTTACCCAAACTACTGATCCGGCGGATACTGTGAAACATTGGTCAAAATTCGCTGTGCTTTCCGATGCAGATATTGCGATGGGTAAAAAACGTATTATTTCGGAAAATGATACCTGGGCAGAATATACAGACCTTGATCCGCAATATCACAATACCGGTGATTCACCATTAGGTATCAAAGTCATTGAACAATGCTACGGATGGAGTGCAAGTTACAACGATGATTTTTTAATTTTTGATTATCAAATCATAAATATCGGATTAAAAAATATCACAAGCAGTGGTTTACCTGATCCCAATGATGAGGGTACCCAACGTACACTTTCTGATGTGTACATCGCCATCCGATTTGACTTTGATGTTTCATACCTGGCAGCCGGAGAATATTTCTATGATGACTTGACCGAATACAATGCGGACCGTAAAATGTCATACGGGTATGATGGCGACGATCCCGATTTTCCGGGAAATGATATTGGTGAATTTGGCACAAGCACGGGCTATATTTATGCACGACTGTTGAATTCACCTCAGACGGACCCAAACCTCAGTGGTGCACAACTTGAAGACACACCGGTTTCTCAC
>JAFGDW010000273.1 GCA_016931935.1 Candidatus Zhuqueibacterota bacterium
CAATGCGCCGAAGGACGCATCTGCCTATGGCATGATTGGTGAAAATTAGTGAAATTCGTGGTTAAGCTCTTTTTAGAGTGGACTCATGAAAGGATAGAAATAATTCCTGTTAAAAGTGATGCAATTTGCTGACTATCAATTATATTTAAATCCCCGCCACTTCCAATAAAATCGCCAGCAAAATACCAGCCGCCACCGCCGAGCCAATCACACCGGAAACATTTGGTCCCATCGCGTGCATCAACAGAAAATTGGACGGATCTTCGCGTGCGCCAATGGTTTGCACCACGCGAGCTGAATCAGGGACTGCAGATACACCAGCCGCGCCGATGAGTGGATTAATTTTTTTATCACCTTTCAAAAACAAATTCATAAACTTCGCAAACAATACGCCGCTGGCGGTGGCAACCATAAATGAAATTGCTCCCAATACAAAAATTAATATGGACTGAGGTCGCAGAAACGTTGTTGCCTGAGTGCTTGCACCAACAGTTACGCCCAGCAAAATAGTAACAGTATCGATCAGGGCATTTCGCGCCGTGTTTCCCAGCCGATCTGTGACACCACTTTCCTTCAACAAATTTCCGAAAAACAGCATTCCCAATAACGGCATTGCTCCCGGGGAAATAAACGCCGTGATAATAAAACCGATCACCGGAAATAGAATTTTTTCCGTACGAGATACAATTCGCGCTGGTTTCATTCTGATTTTGCGCTCTTTTTCAGTAGTCAACAATCGCATAATCGGTGGTTGAATAACCGGTACCAGCGCCATGTACGAGTACGCGGCAATCGCAATTGCGCCAATTAAATGCGGCGCCAGTTTGGAAGCCAGAAAAATTGCGGTCGGACCATCCGCTCCGCCAATAATACCAATGGCGCCCGCCTCAGACAGATTAAATCCCATCGCAATGGCGCCAAGCAAGGTAACAAAAATTCCAACCTGAGCTGCCGCACCAAGCAGCAGTAATTTCGGATTGGATAGTAACGCCGAAAAATCGGTCATCGCGCCAATTCCCAAAAAAATAAGCGGAGGATAGATGCCCTTTACCACGCCCTGGTACAAATAGTTCATCACACTACCAGGCTCGTAAATGCCAAGTTGCAGACCGATATTTTCCCAAAACGGAATATTGCCGATCAGAATTCCAAATCCAATCGGTACGAGTAGTAATGGTTCATAATCTTTTTTTATTGCCAGATAAATGAAAAGTAATCCGATGACGATCATCACCACATGGCCGACAGTCACATGAGAAAATCCGGTATATTGAATAAATTTCAACAGCTCATCCATGCTATTCCCCAATCTCCATAAGCATAGCGCCTTCAAGCACCGAATCGCCTTTTTTAACATGAATGGATTTTACAATCCCGTCACGCGTTGCCTGAATGTTATTTTCCATTTTCATCGCTTCCATTTTCATGACCGTCTGGCCAGTTTGCACATCATCACTTTCTTTAACCAGTATCTCCAAAATGATGCCCGGCAGCGGCGCTTTAATGCTACCCATCGCAGATGCGGCTACCTTGGATGTTGTTTGAATCGGCCGTCGCTCCGATGTAGCCACTGCCTTTTCACGCGTCAGTTTTGGCGTTTTGTGATGAATTGGCTCATCGATGATATCGACGTTATATTCAGAACCGTTGACATCCACAAGTGCATGGTCGTCCGAGAGTTGTTTGATTGTTACGTTGAACGGATTACCGTTAATGGAGAATTTGTATTTTCGCATGGGTTTGCTCGATCTTTGTATTGAAATATTTTTATTTAAGAAGTTCTACCTTGAAATATTAAAAAATGATAGTTTAACACCGTTCTGATTTCTTTAATCGCGAATAAACGCTAATGCACGCGAATGACTAATCCATTAGCGTAAATTAGCAGTTTTTTAGACAATTTTATTATGTGTCTTCTAATCTACCAAAATAGAAATAGATTAATATAGGTATGCATTTCGCTCCTGTATCTACTAAATGTAGTAAGCGATTAGTTTCGTTGATTTTGTCATTCTGAGTTCTGCGTTTTTTGCAGGACGAAGAATCTATGACCACAGAACTATTTGAATTTGTTAGGTATTGTGGCATGATATCCTTCATCCCAGTATAAAGAATCAGGATTCAGGATGACAGTTTTTGTATTTGTTGTCTATCACAATATATAGACAGCACAGGATCAAATTGCATAGCCAGGTATATTAATTCTGTAAATTCAGATTTTTTCCTTGTTTTCATTTTTAGAAAAATAACGCACCACCCCAACAAAACTAAACACCACCCAGCAGGCCTCAATTAGAAATGCCGACAGATTAAAATCAACTATTAATGACACCATTATGAGAAATGCACCGCACATGTTCAACAGTGAGTAGCGAACATCCGTGCCTTTTAATTTTCCGAGTTGCACGAACAGGTAGCTGAACAGGATGATCAGCACACCGATATTTCCCACAAAGTCATGCCAATGATAGGTCATGATTTCGCTTCCTCTGAAAGTTGCCTGAGTGCTTCCATCGCATCTTCGGCGCGATCGGCAGGTACAAAAATATGATCGTGATAATAGCCCGCTACAATATTGGCGCTGATATTACGTTTTGCTAGAACCGTAGCCACTGCGGCTGTTAATCCGACTGCGTCAAGGCTAGAGTGGACCTGTAATGTGATCATCCTGAACACAATATCATTCGAGAATCCATGTTCGAATGCGACTTGTTTCTCCAAAATCAACGCCAGTCCTTCCGGCTCTTGAAATGTGCCGGTTGGCTTCAGCGTGGCAAGTTCAGTATCAGAAATATTTTCAAATGTACAGAACACGTATTCTTGGTCCGATAGCGTCGGATTTAACATTTGAAGCAACTGTTGTAAATTAGAAAGTCCGTTCATTTATTTGCATCTTTATCGATCTTCAATTTGAGAATATTGGGAAAAATGTAATTTAACGTGCCGGCCGCCGAATGCCATGAATTTTTGATGACCAGGGCGAATATGGACGTGTTATCCGGTTTAGTGTGATAATCGTCTGTTCCATATCATGCAATTCCTGACGGCTACGATGAATAGCCATGGTAATGGCGGTAACCACTTCTTCGGAAATCGGACCATCATCCACGGATCGGGAAATAATTATTCCAATTCGTCGGGCACGTTGACGGATTTGATAGTATCGCAAGGCAGCAATAAACGCTTTCAGGAAAAACAGTAAAAATACCAGGCTACCAAAAACAACCAGAATTCCAATAATTCCAATGGTAATGCCCTGATGGAGAATTGCTAATTTATCCATTTTCTAACACTTATTTTGTAATTTGTATTTGTTCAGCCACACTGGCACGAAGACACGAAGAAAAGTATACTTGAACTTCGTTGCCTCCTGTCTTGATGGTTATAAAAATACTAAAATTTTTTAGTTATTATCAAAGCGGAATATTTCCGTGTTTCTTCGGTGGATTTGAATCCCGTTTTGTTGACAAGCTCTCTAGCGCTCGGATAATGCGGAAACGCGTATTGCGCGGCTCAATCACATCATCGATGAATCCGTGTTGGGCTGCGACATACGGTGTGGCAAATTTATCGCGATACTCTGCTTCACGCTTTTGAATTTCCAATTCCCGATCGTCCGCAACTTTAATTTCTTTTCCATATATGATTTCAATCGCGCCTTTTGGCCCCATCACAGCAATTTCAGCAGTAGGCCAGGCGTAGTTAATATCGCCACGCAAATGTTTGGAACTCATCACATCGTAGGCGCCGCCATAAGCTTTACGGGTGATAACCGTAACTTTGGGAACAGTGGCTTCCGCATATGCGTACAGCAGCTTGGCGCCATGCGTAATTATGCCACCGAATTCCTGACCTGTGCCTGGCAGAAATCCCGGCACATCTACAAATGTAATAATCGGAATATTGAACGAATCACAAAACCGAACAAAACGCGCCGCTTTTCGGGACGAATTTATATCCAATACACCAGCCATATAATTGGGTTGATTTGCCACCACGCCCACCGATCGTCCGTTAAATCGGCCAAAGCCAACAATAATATTCGGCGCGAAATGGCGTTGCACTTGCAAAAATTCGCCATCATCAATCACGGCATGAATCACATCCTTCATGTCGTAAGGCTTGTTTGGGCTTTCCGGGATGATATAATTCAGCGAGTCTTCCAGCCGGTCGATAGCATCGGTGCAGGGCATGATCGGAGGATCTTCCATATTATTCTGCGGCAGGTAGCTGAGCAACTTACGAATCAAACTGATGCCTTCCTGCTCATTCTCAACCGCAAAATGAGAAACACCCGACACCTGATTGTGAACCATAGCTCCACCAAGCTCTTCTTCGGTAACTTCTTCATTTGTTACGGTTCTTACAACTTTGGGACCTGTTAGGAACATATAGCTGGTGTTTTTTGACATGACAATAAAGTCGGTGATTGCCGGCGAATATACAGCGCCACCAGCGCACGGCCCGAACACTGCGGAAATCTGGGGTACCACCCCCGAAGCCATCACGTTGCGTAGAAAAATATCGGCATAACCTGCAAGCGACAATACCCCCTCCTGAATACGTGCACCACCGCTATCGTTTAATCCGATTAATGGCGCTCCGTTTTTCATAGCCATATCCATCACTTTGCAAATTTTGCGGGCAAAGGTTTCGGACAGTGAACCGCCAAACACGGTAAAATCCTGGGAGAACACGTAAACCAACCGACCATCGATCGTACCGTAACCAGTAACTACACCATCGGACAGATATTTTTGTTTGTCCAGACCAAAATTTGTGCAACGATGCGTAACAAACATATCGAATTCTTCAAAACTACCATCATCCAGTAGAAGATCAATGCGCTCACGGGCGCTCAGTTTGCCACGTTCGTGTTGACGCTCGATCCGTTCAATACCACCGCCCAGCTTGGCTTCCTGGCGCTTTTCCATTAATTCGCGTAATTTATCTTCAATCTGTGCCATGCTATTCACCCCCGTTTACCGTCGTCACGTGCTGATGTTCGCACAATTCTGTCAGCACGCCAAACGTTGCTTTAGGATGCAAAAATGCAATTTTATGTCCGCCAGCGCCGATTCGTGGCGTACTATCAATCAGGCGCACGTTTTTTTCTTCAAGCGATTTTAAATGTTGTTCGATGTTCTCAACAGCATAGCCGATATGATGAATGCCTTCGCCACGATTCTCCATAAATTTGGCGATCGGACTATCCGGTGTTGTCGGCTCCAGCAATTCAATCCGAACGTTACCAAGTTTAAAAATACCGACTCGGACTTTTTGCTCCGGAACATCTTCAATTCCCGAACAGGTGAGGCCAAGCATATTGCTGTAGAATTCAATTTGTTGATTGAGATTTTTTACGGCAATGCCGATATGGTCAATTTGTTTAAGCATGTGTAATCCCTAACCTGGATAAACCAGAATTAAAAAAATTAGACAGGATAACAGGATGAACAGGATTTCTTAGAGGAAGAGATTATACAA